>JAAUPU010000394.1 GCA_012032975.1 Caldilineaceae bacterium
GGGTGCGGGTTTGGGTCTCGACCCAGTTGCAATTCCTCTGTACGCGACCTGGTCGCCGAAAGCATTGGCCGCGAGGCCGACAGCGTCGAGGTGATCCCCACCTATCTGGGCGGGGGTTTGGGCGCAAGAGTGGCTTCGAGGTTGCGCCCGAGGCGGCGCGCTTGTCCGCCGCGGCTGGCGTGCCGGTCCATGTGGGCTGGACGCGCAGCGAAGAAATGCGCGACGGCTATTTTCGACCACCGACCCACCATGCCTGCGCGGCGCGCTGGACGAGAAGGGGCGAATCGCAGCCATCGAACATCACCAGGCCAGCGGCAATGTCGCGGCCGAGTTCCTGCCCAAGTTTCTGATGGCCGTCATGGGCGCGGACTTTGCAGCCTACCGGGGTGCGCCCATCAGCTATGCCGTGCCCAATCGCGAGACAGTCGCCTGGAGAACGGCGCTGCCCGTGCGAACCGGCTGGTGGCGGGGGCTTGGCCTGCTGGCCAACACCTTTGCCGTCGAAAGTTTCATGGATGAGCTGGCCCATGCCGCCGGCGCGGATCCGCTGCAATTCCGGCTGGACCACCTTTCCGACGACAAGGATGGACGACGCACCCGCGCCGTTCTGGAAGCCGTGGGCGAACTGTCTGGATGGCAAGAAACACCCGCTGCGGGTCGTGCGCGTGGCATCGCAATGTGTACGGATGTGGGCACGATCGTCGCGCAGGTAGCCGAGATCTCGCTGGATCAAGCCAGCGGGCAGATCATCGTCCATAACGTCGCCGCGGCCATGGATTGTGGCCTGACCGTCAACCCAGACGCGCCCGCGCCCAGGTCGAGGGCAATGTGATCTGGGGGATCGGCTCCACACTGATCGAAGAGATGCGCATCGTGGATGGCAAGGTGGACATCGACAATTTCAACGACTACCCGCTATTGACCATCGGCCAGGCGCCGCACATCGAAACCGTGTTGGTCGAGGCGGGCGATGGCGCACCGCGCGGCGTTGGCGAACCGCCCATCGGCCCGGTGGCCGCAGCGATCGGCAACGCGTTCTTTGCGCTCTCGGGGGTGCGTCTACGGGAGATTCCATTCACGCCCGACAGGGTGCTGGCTGCCCTGGTCTGATAGACCCAACAACAAACAACGTGCGCCCACAATCATCAACTGGAGAAGTCGTATGTCCGTACATGTTGCCGTCGTCGGCGTGGGGAAGGTTGCCCACAACTATCTGCCCGCCATGGCCGAGCAGGAGGATGTGACGCTCAGCTACTACAATCGTTCACCACAAAAGGCGATTGACGCTGCTGAAATGTATGGCGGGCGGGTCGCCTCTTCCATGGCAGAGTTGATGGCAGGCGACCCCGACACGGTGCTGGTTCTCACCCGAGAGACCGAACGACTTGAGGTTGCAAATGCGCTTCTCGAACATGCGCCGCGCCGGCTCTTCTTCGAGAAGCCGCTTGTCGCGGCACGGGGTCAAGCAGACGTCAACGAAGAGGATTTCTTTGTCGGCGCGGGATCTGCTCAAGCGGGCAGACGCGCGGCATGTCGAGACGGCGATGGTCTTCAACTACCGCTTCTTCGAGCAGACGCAGGCCGCCAGGGCCATCGTTGCCGAGCGCGATTTTGGCAGACCGGTCCACTTCACGGGGCTGGTCCACTACGCATGTTGGAGCCACTGCATCGACCTGACCCTCGACTTTATGGGTCCGGCACACTCTATCAGCGCGCTGGCGACGCTGGCATCCGCTCCTTGCATGGGCAGCGAAGGGGTTCACAACGTGGCGGTGACTGCGAGGATGGAGAACGACGCCACCGGCACGATCATCGGCACCTGCGGCGTGGATTTCAAAGTGCCGCTCTATGAGCTGACCTTTGCCTACGAACAGGGTCGCCTTTCCATGCGCGACCTCGACGGCGACATGGAGGTGATCGACTATCGCTCGGGCCGCCACGAGCGCTTCGCCCTGGCCCGCGATGGCTCACGCTGGGACCAATATCGCGCTTCGTTTGGCAAGGCGATCAGTGCGTATCTGCAATCGATCCGGGAGGGCAGTCCACCGCCGGTGCCCTGCCTGGCTGGAGTGTACGAGCTTCAATTCGAGGCGGGGATCAAACGATCGATCGCGGTCGGCAGACCGATCATTTTGGGCGATTTATTCCCATTGGCATGAAGCCAGTGGGTCAAACGATGACGGCTGAATGGCTCCAGCCGGCCAGTCTTTCACGCTTGAGTCAGGAGCACTTGCGCAACTCAGATCCACGCGCGGGCGATCGGAGCGGCTGGCGACTGCTTTGTCAGCCCCAATCCATCACACCGCCGGGCTTGACAGCGTCTCGAAAGTGACCTATGGCTGCAAACGGGGAAGCTGACTCAAGAAATCGTCGAGATCGTCGGCACTCAATGCGATCGCCAAGACCCCATCCAGTCGTGCCAGATCGTATGCTGCCAGCTGGGCGCGCAATGCTTCTGGAAGCACGCCAAAACGTATCTGAATCACTTCTCCGATGGTCCTGCGCACCCCTTCTTCACGGCCTTCTTCACGGCCTTCTTCACGGCCCTGTTCACGGCCTTGTTCCAGGCCATCTCGGTACCAAACTTCTGCAATCGCGCTCATGAATTCTTCTCCCTCTTCTGCTTCAGGCAGCAGACGTCTCACCATCTCCACCACCTCATCTTTGCCAATTCGTGGATTCGCTGAAAGATAGGTGAGGCCTACTCGTACCCAATCTAGCACTGTCTTCGGCTCAGTCAGCTCTTTGAGGAGATCTCCGATTTCCGAAATCCTCTCCACAGGGTTGTCGGCCTGAAACAGAGCCAAGAGACGGATGAACAGACGGATCTGGACTGAACCCACCAGTTGTGCTGTATCAACGTTGTTCAGATCCCAAAATAGATAGCGCATCCGGGGCATGTAGGGTAACAATGCAGCCGGCGCATCAATCAGTTCCACCAGGTCCAGCGCAACATTCCATTCGCTCGTCCCATGGTAGAAGACAACGGGCAATATCGGAATCAGTCCACGGCTTCGGGGATTGTTGCGTTCTTCTTGGGTCCAGACACGCTCGACATAACGTAGCAGTTGTCGGGCCGTCATTCGGTCTGGATAACTCTTGTGTTCGATCAGAACGTAAACCAGGCCCTCACCCTCTTGATTGCGGAGATTCACCCTGAAAAGAACTATCTGACAAGTGTTTTTCCAGTGCTTCGTCGATGAAGGTTCCATCCGTTGGCGTGAGGGTATCCACGTCCAGCTCGCGGCTGACTTCCGCCGGCAGGTAGTGAGCGACAAAATCGCGCCCAACGCTCGGTTCGGAAAACGCGAAGCGAAAAAGATGATCGTGAGGGTTCAGCGGGCTGTTTCTCATGGGTCAAGTATAGCACGGATGTTCCCGGTGTTCAACGGAACCCCAAATGCAATCGACGGTTGGGAACTGGAAACTGGCTATAGGATCGCGAAAACCAAGTCTCCAGTCGCAGCATGCCCATTGGATCGCCTTGTCCTGCCTTCACTCTGCTCTTCGTCTCAACCCTTCAATGCGCCTCGGGTGATGCCCTCGACAAACTGTTTTTGCGTAAAGACGAAGAGTACCAGGATCGGCAAGATGACGAAGATCGTGCCTGCCATGAGCAGATTCCAACGGTTGCCGCCTTCCTCGGTCGCCTTGAGATAGGCCAGTCCGATGGGCAGGGTGCGCATCAGCACCTTGTTGGTGACGATCAACGGCCACAGATAGTCGTTCCAGCGACCGACCAGCGACACGAGGGCAACCGCTGCCAAGAGCGCGCGGCTGATCGGCGTAACGACACGCAGCAATATCTGCAAATGGGTGGCGCCATCCACCTTGGCCGCGTCGATCAGTTCGTGGGGCAGGAGGCGGAATTGCTGATAGAGTACAAAAACCGGGAACGCATGGGCAGCCGGGGGGATGATCAATGCCCAGTAGCTGTTGATCCAACCCAGCCTGCTCAGCGTGAGATAGTTGGGCACCAGCTTCATTTCCACCGGAATCATCATCGTGGCCAGCACCAGCAAAAAAAGCACGCGTTTGGCTGGAAAGGGCACAAAGACAAACGCATAGGCCATGAGCAGGGCAAAGAATACTTCCAGCCCAGTCGTCGCCACACCCGTGACAACGCTATTGACATAAAACCGACCAAAGGGTGCCGCATTCCAGGCTTCGACAAAATTCTCCAGGCGGATATCGTGGGGCAACCACTGCGGTGGATAAATGATCACTTCCTGGATCGGCTTGAGCGCCGTGGTCGCCATCCAGAAAAAAGGCAGGCCAAGTACAACCACCACCGCGATCAAGCCCAGATAGGTAAGCCCGTTTTCACCGGCTTGACGGACGACTTTGCGGCGATGCAATGCCCGTTCCCCGCGCAGCGGATGACCCGTGGTCGCCATGCGTTACTCCCCGTACTGGACCCAGCGGTCCGACGCGCGGAACTGGTAGAGGGTGACGCCGATGATGAGGACGAAGAAGATCATGGCGAAGGCCGATGCGTAGCCGGCGCGAAAATTGCGAAAAGGGCCAA
>JAAUPU010000395.1 GCA_012032975.1 Caldilineaceae bacterium
GGCTGGCGTCGAAGCCGTAGCTGCTGACCTCACCGCGGCGGGCTATCGGGCGCTCGCGTTGCCAACGGATGTCTCGGTCGGCAGCCAGTTGGAGGCCGCGGTTGCAAAGACCGTCGAGCGCTTTGGTCGGTTGGATATCGTGGTCGCCAACGCTGCGATCCAGCTCCACACAGAGGATGTCAACCTGCACGAGCTACCCGAATCGATCTGGGATCGTACCCACGATGTCAACTACAAAGGTGTTTTTCTGACGGCAAAATATGGCCTGGCCCACTTTGTTCGCCAGGGCGATGGCGGCGTGATCGTGATCGTGGCCTCGATTGCCGGGCTGAAAGGGTCGGTCGCCAACCCCGCCTATGGCGCGGGCAAGGCGGGGTTGCTGGGGCTAAATCGCCACATCGCGGTCCACTATGCCAAGCATGGCGTGCGCTGCAATGCGGTCTGTCCCGGTGCGTTGGAACGCACACCCAACCACGACATCCACCCCGATGCGGGTGGCCGCGAGGCGCGCATGAACGCGACCATTCCCCTGGGTCGTCTGGGCCGCCCCGAGGATATCGCACCCACGATCGCGTTTCTCGCCAGCGACGACGCTCGCTATGCAACGGGCGCTATCTTTGTTGTGGACGGCGGTTTGACCGCGATCTGAGAACGCCTGGACGATGACAAGGTGACAGGATGACGGTCTGCTCTCACTTGTCATTCTATCGCTCATGACTTTGATCGAATCATGGGTATTGTTTGAAGGCGTAACAGTGTCTCACACTACAAACACCCACACACCACAATCCAACTCATTGCTGGCGCAGACAAGCGCCAACCATCCTTTATGAGGAGCGAGCCATGAACCCCAACCGACCCATCTTGATTTCGGTAGCCCAATACGAACAAGAATTGACGGCAGGCGCCTGCACCGTCTTTGATGTGATCGACGCTGCACATCGCCTGGGCGCTGACGGCGTCGAGTTGCGCCGCGAAACCTGGCGCAACATGCCGGACCAGGTCGCCCGCGCCCGTGACCGTATCGAAGAACTGGGGCTGCTGGTGGCCTTTGCCACCCACGTTACCCTCTTCAGCGCAGACGCAGCGGGCCAGGAAACGTTGCGCGCCGACATCGACACCGCGGCGGCGCTCGGGTCGCCGATTCTGCGTGTCTTCCAAGGCCCCGCGCCGGCCGATGATGATGACGCCGCTTGGGACGTGGGCAGGGCTGCGGTTGGATATGCTGCGGATCAGGACATCGTGGTCGCGTTGGAAACTATGCACGCACGCCAGGCGGGAAGATCGCCGAAATTCGCCGTGTGCTGGATCGTATCAACACGCCCGCGCTGGCGACCAACATCGACATCGCCAACTATGCCGGCCACGATGAGGATGTGGTAGCCGCCATTGCTACGGTGGGCGAGCGAGCCGTCTACACCCATCTCAAGGACTTGACCGACGACCCCGACGATGCGCTTACCTATCTCGGAGGTGGACAGTTGC
Organism: Caldilineaceae bacterium; assembly: GCA_012032975.1. Next base: position 1,486 of record JAAUPU010000395.1, read on the forward strand.
CACTGGCTGCGATCATGGATGCGCTGGATGCCTTGCCCCAGCGGTTGTTCTACTGTTTCGAGTTTCGCGGCGGCGGCGAGGCGGAAGCACGAATCGAGAAAAGCCTGGCCTATTTGGCGGCGCGGGCTGGCAATTAGCTGAGCGTGCGCCCGGCAAATTTCCGCCTGGATTTCGCCCAGAAACGGGCTGGTGTCGGAAGAAGTTGGCAGAGCACAGTGCTGCGCGAAGAATGCTCGTTACTTTTCTCCGGTGATTTCGTCATCTCTGTTGCCAAACTTGAAGGGTTCTGGTTGTCCAGCGCGCGGCGACCGGTCCATGACGGCTCCAATAGGTGTATAGTTTCGGGACGTCGTACATGGCGCATGCACCAGCGAACGAACCACATACGACGCATTACGAAATCTGTCGCACTACTTGCGCCGTACCGTACTAGGATCTGACCCATTTGTACCTATTCCCTGATGGAACGATATTTCACTACAGTAGCTAAAGGAGATGATGATCGTGAAATACGCCTACGAGTTTATCGGTACGTTCTTTTTAGTTCTCACCATCGGCATGGTCAGCATTGCGCCTGGCGTGCCCGATGGCTTTGCGCCCATCGCCATCGGCACGGTGCTGGCCATCATGATCTTCGCTGGCGGGCATGTTTCCGGCGGACACTACAACCCGGCTGTCTCATTGGCGGTCTTTCTGCGTGGCAACAATATCAGCAGCAGGGACATGATCCTCTATTGGGTCGTGCAGATCGCAGGCGCGATCGCCGCAGCTCTGGTTGTCATGTTCCTCAAAGGCGGTGGCGGCGAGCCGGCCACGATCATAGTGGCGCCTGCTCTGCTGTCCGAGTTCTTGTTCACCTTTGCGCTCTGTTTCATGGTGCTCAACGTGGCCACGGCCAAAGGAACTGAGGGCAATTCCTATTTCGGTTGGGCCATTGGTATGACCGTGCTCGTCGGCGCCTATGCCGTAGGGCCTGTTTCTGGCGGCGCGTTTAATCCTGCCGTGGCTGTGGGTATCACCGTCATGAGCATGGTAAGCTGGGCCAACATCTGGATCTACCTTGTGGCGCAGCTGCTGGCCGGTGTCGTCGCGGCATACGTCTTCAAGGCCGCCCATCCAGGCGAATAGTGCATTGGGTTCAATCCCCTCGATAAGAGAACGGTTGTTTGGCTGAACAGGCACGGCGGATCGATTTCGTCGTGCCTGCTTTATGTTGGCGGTGTGCAACCCCGATAAGCGCCTGATTGGGTTTGGCCAGTGAACCGAAGCGCCGAAGCACGATAGAGAAGAGGAGTCTACATGAAACGTGGCACCCACGATGCGCTGCCCGATACGCGCAACGAAGATATCCTGATTTATGTCAATGGAGAGCTGGTGCCGCGCGACCAGGCCAAGATCTCGGTTTTCGACAGCGGCTATCTGGTGGGGGACGGTGTCTGGGAGGCGGTGCGGCTTCATGATGGCGTCTTTGTTTTTCTGGATGAGCATTGGGATCGCCTCTTTCAAGGCGCCAAAGCCATCGGGATGGAGATCGGTTTTTCCCGGGCAGAATTGACCGCGGCGCTCTATCGCACCGTCGAAACCAATGGCATGGAGAACCAGGTCCACGCTCGCATCATGGTGACCCGCGGCATCAAAAAGACGCCCTCCCAAGACCCGCGCCTGACCATCGGCCCACCCAACATCGTGATCATCGCCGAGCACAAGGTGGCTGACCCGGCCACCACGGGCCAGGGCGTGCGTCTCTTTACCTCCACTGTGCGCCGTGGCTCACCCGATTACCTCGACCCGCGCCTGAATTGTCACAGCAAACTGCACGAGGTTATCGCACTGGTGCAGGCGTTGGAGGCCGGCGCCGACGAGGCGCTGATGCTCGACATCCACGGCTTTGTCGCGACCTGCAATGCGACCAACTTCTTCATGGTCAAGCGGGGAGAGGTCTGGACCTCACCGGTCAATATTGTATGAACGGCATCACGCGCGGCAAGGTGATCCTGGTCGGGCGTCGCGCCGGCATGACCGTCATGGAGAAAAATTTCTCGCTGACCGATGTCTACGACGCGGACGAGGCCTTTGTCACGGGCACCTTTGGCGGCTTGACGCCGGTCACCGAAGTTGACGGCCGCTCTATCGCAACGGGTGCGGAAGGCCCTGTGACCCAGCGATTGCGCGAACTCTATTTGGCGGAAGTCCACGCTGCTGTGGCCGCCGTCAAAGGGCGAGAGGTCTAGGCCAATGCAGGTTGCCAAGCCATCGCGCATCTCGGTCTGGTCTGGCCCGCGCAATATTTCCACCGCGTTGATGTACTCCTTTGCCCAGCGCCTGGACACGCGCGTCTACGACGAGCCGCTCTACGCTCATTATCTCTCCACCACCGATGCGCGCTCGTATCACCCCGGCGCGGATGACGTGATCGCGGCCCAGGAGAATGACGGCGCACGAGTTGTGTCTGACCTGTTGCTTGGTCCCAGCGATCGTCCCGTGCTCTTCTTCAAAAATATGACCCATCATCTGGTTGGTTTGGACTGGAGCTTCTTGACCCAGTTGACCAACGTACTCTTGACCCGCGAGCCTGCCGCGGTGATCGCTTCCTATGCCAAGAATATCCACGACGTGACCATGCGCGACACGGGTTTCGCCGACCAAAGCGCGCTCCTCGACTATCTGGAGGCGCACGGCCAGACGCCGCCCATACTCGATTCGCAGGAAGTACTCAAAAATCCGCGCGCCGTGCTGCGCCAACTCTGTGAACGGATCGGCATCGCCTTTGACGAAGTCATGTTGACTTGGCCGGCAGGTCCGCGGGCGGAGGATGGCGTTTGGGCCAAATATTGGTATGCGAACGTCCACGCCTCCACAGGCTTTTTGCCCAGTGCAGCCAGCACGCCAACTGTGCCGGATCATCTGCAGCCGCTGCTTGCGGCCTGTCAACCCCACTACGAACGGCTGGCGGCGCTGGCCATCCGCGCCTAGCCGTAAGGCATCCAACCGCGCAAGTGGGTGTTGCTTACATCTTGCCACTCTCCCCTGGCTACACT
>JAAUPU010000396.1 GCA_012032975.1 Caldilineaceae bacterium
ACGGCATCCACCACCTCCGGCAATACGTCGATGCTGCCGCGGCCGTGGTCGAGCTGGCGGCCGCCATGGTTCGAGACATAGACCGCCTCTACCCCATGCTCGACGGCGATGCGCGCGTCCTCGGCGGTGGCGATGCCTTTGAGCGCGAGCGGAATCATGACGAGCATGATCCCGATCCCGACCACCATGTGGAGCGCGTGCATCCCGGTCATGGCAAAGACGACGGCGCCGAAGACGCCGTCAGAGGGCTTCAAGTGCGCCTCGTAGATGAACGGGAAGAGTCCCCACTCGAAAATCATCACACCGAAGAGGAAGATTGTACCCAGGATGGCTGTAAAGATCATGCCGCGCGAAAAGGTCTTGCGGTCGCCATGCTCCATGGCTGTCTCGGCCAGGTTCATGGAAAAGCTGCTCAGAAGCAGCACCGCGGTCACGATCAAGCCGACGACCTGATCCAACTCCGGGCGATGACCCTCCCACAGGTAGAAGCGGGTGGCCAGCAGACCGCCAAAGAGGAACGCCTCCGAGGCAAAAAAGAGCCATAGACCCAGTCGATTGTTGCGCAGTTGAAACGCGTAGTTCTCGAGTGTAGATGCCACAGCACTCATGAGCTAGTGTTCCCCTTCCTGGGTCCAGAGTCGTGAGATATGCATGAAGTAGTTCATCACAGCCACCGCCTTCAGCAGCGCGATCAACATCAACAAGACAGCGCTGTCCATGTTGATGGCAATGAAATATTCTATCACCGTGAGTACGGCCAGGATCAGCGCGACAGTTGCGCTCGTTCGGTAGGCCTTGGATCTCTTTCCGCTCTTCTCGCTCATTTCGTTCTCCAAATGTTTGGCTAGTGCATCCAACCCGGCATGGTTGAGTAAGGCATGATGGCAAGCTGCCTAGTCGTCACCGGCCGCTGGCGCCATACTGACGTAAGCCGAGCCGGGCAGACCATAATCATAGGGTTCGCCTACGATCCGGATCGGCGTGGCGTAGCTGTGCTCGGGAACTGGCGAAGGAATCTGCCACTCTGGTGACCGGGAGCGCCACGGGTTGTTGCCGGCCAGCTTGCCGACTTCGGCGCTCTGGAAGAGATTGTAGATCATCAGCAACACCGAAAACGCGATCAGGAAGGCTGACACGGTGACCACCACCTGAACCGGTCCCACGCCCAAAGCCGGGTCATAATCGACGATGCGCCGCCGCATCCCCATCATTCCGACCGACATCTGGCCGATGCTCATCATCCAGAAGGCTGGCGTCATGATCCAGAAGTGAATCTTCCCCAGCGTTTCGTTGTACATACGGCCGGTAATCTTGGGATACCAGAAGTAGATTGCGGCGAAGAAGGGGAAGGTGAAGCCGCCAAAGATCGTTGCGTGGAAGTGACCGACCACAAAGTAGGTGTCGTGCAGATAGAGGTCAGAACCCACCGTTGCCAGGATCGGGCCACTGAGACCGCCGATCAGAAAGACGGAGATTGCACCTAGCGTAAAGAGCATGGGGGTCTCGAAGGTCAAGCGTCCACCCCACATGGTGCCCAGCCAGCTAAAGAATTTGACACCCGTCGGCACCGCAACCAGGAAGGTTGCAATCATAAAGGGCACGCGCAAGTACGGGTTGTAGCCAGAGGTGAACATGTGGTGTCCCCACACCAGGAAGCCGACAAGAGCGATGGCGATGCTGGACAAAGCGATCCAGCGATAGCCAAAGAGCGGCTTGCGACAGAAAACGGGCAAGATCTCGCTGATAATGCCCAAACCTGGCAGGACGAAAACATAGACCGCGGGGTGCGAGTAGAACCAAAAAAGCTAGCTGAAAGAGAAGGGGGTCGCCGCCGTTGTCCGGGTCGAAAAAGCCCATGCCCAACAGCCGCTCGAACGAAGACATCAGAAATGCCTGACCGATCAACTGGGTCGCGGTCAACTGGATCAGGCTTGTCGCCAGGATGGCCCAGCAGAAGATGGGCATTCGGAAAAGGCTCATGCCGGGCGGGCGCATACGCATCATCGTCACGATCAGGTTTAGAGAACCCAGAATGGACGACATACCGATCAGGAAGATCGAGTAGAAGACGAACTGGAAGCCCATCGAGCCGATTATGCTGAGTGGCGGATAGACTGTCCAACCGCCATCCCAGCCGAAAAGCATGGCCAGGGTCAACAGCACAATACCGGGCACGTTGATCCAGTAGGCAAAGGCATTCAAACGGGGGAATGCCATGTCTTCGGCGCCGATCATCAGCGGCACGAGATAGTTGCCCATCGCGCCGACGCCCAAGAGGATCGCTGCCAACGCGGACCAACCATGCATGCTGATCAATGTATTGAATGTATTTGCTGTGATGAACTGAAAGCCCGGCTGAGCCAATTCAGTGCGGAAGGTGACCGCCATTGCCCCGCCGATCAGCAGCAAAACAATGCTGGTGACGCCATATTGGATGCCGATGATCTTGTGGTTGTAGTCTACGCCAAAGTAGCGCGTCCACGCTGGCTTGCCGACGGGCGGACCGTGATGCAGAGGCGTATCAATGCCACGCATCCACTTCAGCCAGTCGTCCATCGCGCCGACGCCGTATAGAAAGCAGATACTACCGACGATCGCGCCGCCCACCCAAACAGGTTCTGGCGACCAGCCTGGATAGCCCAACAGCAAGCGGACGATGACCACACCGACCATGCCCACCACCATGCCAATCAACTGGCTAAAGAGGCCACGGACCAACCCCAAAGAGATCAACGACATACGGATTTCTCCTTAAGAAGCAGAGAATTGACAGACGTCAGTCTGAAGACGAAGCAATTTCCAAGGACTGCGGAGCCAGTCCCGCGCTCTTTTCGCTCAACCAGGAGTCATATTCTGCCTGTTCGACCACGCGCACCACCGCCAACATATTCCAGTGGGTGAGGCCACACAATTCTGCGCACCTCAATTTGTACTCACCGACCTCTGTGGGATTGAAGCGCAACTCTGTTACCTGACCCGGCAACAGATCCTGTTTCACGCGGAATTCTGGAACCCAGAACGAATGCACGACATCTTTCGATATCATCTCCATTCTAGCCTGCTTGCCGACCGGCAGCACCAGCTCTGGAGAGATAATCCCCCAGGGTACTCAAAGGTCCATGCCCACTGAATACCCGTCACATTGACAACGACCTCATTTTCATCGGCCCTGGTGATCTCTGCAAGCGTTGTGACGCCGATGAAAGCAAAGACCACAACCAACACCAGCGGCAAGATCGTCCAGACGATTTCCAGCGCAACGTTGCCGTGAAAGTGTTCGCCCTCGCTCTCGTCATCGCCCCGTTTGCGGAACACAACGATCGCATAGAGCATGAAAACCACGACCAGTGAAAAGAGAAAAGCAATCAACGTCATATTCCAGCCGATCAGCTGATCGACCGTAATTGCCTGGATGCTGGCCTGCAGAGGCAGCGGTAGCGCCACCTTGAGTAGCCAGTCCATCGCGACGGTGCCGATAGCAACCAACGCCGCCACAATAATAAAATGACGAATATCCGAGGAAGACTTGGGCATGACGGTTCATTGCTCCTGAAACAATTGGGAACGAACAAAATCTTTGGCAACGATGAGCGCGAGAGGAAGTCGGCTGTTGGCTACACCGTTGGCCGCAATGGCGCCTGCGCCAGAATCGCTTGCGGCAGATCTTGCAGTGAGGCGCGGCCTAGTTTGCCAATTATACACGGCCATCGATCAGAAGGAATATTCGTAATAGCTAAGTAGGGCCAAACCGATTGTCATCAAAAGAGGTAACCCGGTCCAAAAAAGTTCGGGGCCTTTGCGCAATTCGAATTTACGCAACCGGCTCTGTAGCTCTACATCCGAACTGCCAAACCATGACCCAGTATCCCAAATCAGCACAAGCTGGATCACGATGAATACAACCAAGCCGACCAGGGCCAATATGGGAAAAAGCCCGTTGCCGGCCAAACCATGCAATGAGAATTGCGGAAGCGCACTCCATGAGGCGGGAACGTAGCTCAACACGAGCCAAGCCACAACGCCGAAGAGTACAAGTAACGTCAATAATTTGCGAATCACAGGCGCTCGTCTGCTGCTGTTGAAGGCAAAAACGTGGGAGGGATTGTACCAAAGTTCACAAGGGGTGTCAAACAAGATGGGCCATGTTGGGCAGCCTACACTTTGGTCAACAGGTGAGCAAATATCTAGAATCAATCTAATTTATACTTGATCTTTTCACAAATTTGCTCTACAATGAGCGTACTGAACATTAGAATGAATCTAAGTTAACCACCCTGAGGGTAGATCCTTTTGGATGGGCAAGAAACCCCAGGACAGCAAAACCAGACAGAGCCAATTTCATGGATCACAGCGATGTACTACTCAACTCCCTCAAGCAGGCTGGTCATCGAATTACGGCCCAGCGCCGCGTCATTTGTGACTATTTGGCCGCAAGTCGTAGCCATCCTACGGCGTACCAATCTATGCAGAACTTTCTGTGACCCACCCGGAATTAGCCGCGCCACCGGTCTACAAC
>JAAUPU010000397.1 GCA_012032975.1 Caldilineaceae bacterium
GTTCTGCCTGGGTCGATCCTCGGGTGCAGGAGTTTTCGCCTATCTTGGCCGAATCCGTGCATCTCATGGACGACTACCTGGAAGACTTCCCCATGACCAGCAATCTGCGTTATGTGGAGGCCAACAGTGTCTTTGTGAACGAAGTGGCGCTGATCATGTCGGGCGAAGTCACCTTCGATGAGTACATGCCGACCGTCGTGGAAGAAGTTCAGGCAATTGTCGATCTGGAACGACCCCCCGCTTCGTAAGTTGTTTCTGCATCCAGGGCGAGTCGAAAATATAAAGCATCCACAAAGGTACACGAAGAAGCACGAACTCTTGACCTGTTCTTCGTCTACCTTTGTGTGATTTGATGGACAGTACTTTTCCTGCTGTGTCCCAAGTGCTGTAGTTGGCAAACCCAACTACAGCACTTGGATGCAATAGCTGCTGAAGAATCAACGCAAGATACTCATCCCCCTGATCCGATCTGCCTCCGAATCTACGCGAACTCTCACTGATTTCTCAACGTACACCTCCGCTCCTAAAAGCGGCACCGGCGCGCACCGAAGCAAAGGAAACGAAATGAGCCAACCGAATATCATCCTCCTCATGTCCGACCAGCAGCGATGGGATACACTGGGCTGTAACGGCAACGCCTTCACGGAGACGCCACATCTCGATGCGTTAGCCGCCGGCGGCGTGCGCTGCGTCAACAGCTTCACGCCCTACCCGGTCTGTACGCCGGTCCGCGCCACCATGTGGACGGGGGTCTATCCCCACGCCCACGGCGTCACCATGAACGTCTATGAAATCAGCGATGCGCTGGCCGAATTCTCCCACGAAAAACGCACGCTCTTTGCCTCCATGCAAGAGGCGGGCTATACCACCGCCTATTTCGGCAAGTGGCATCTGGGAGAGGATCAGCCCGCCTATATCGATGTTTGGGAAGGATGGAATTCGGGGCTGAGCCATTGGGTCGACAACGAACCGGACGGCGTCTACAGACCGGATCTGCAGACTGACCAGATGATCGAGTTCATGCGCAACCAGGCAGACTCCGACCGGCCGTTCGTGGCCGTCAACGGCTTCTACCCGCCCCATGGCCACTATACCGCGCCCAAACGTTTTTACGATCCCTATCGGGGCAAAGGCATCTTGCGCGCCGGATATTACGCGGCCGTCACCAACCTGGACTACAACGTGGGGCGCATCGTGGCCGCGCTCGACGAACTCGGCATCCGCGAGAACACCATCCTGGTCTACTACTCCGACCACGGCGATCACTTCAAATATCGAGACGGAGTCACAGCCAAATTCACATGCCACGAGGATTCTATTCGTGTGCCGTTTATCATCAACGGTCCGGGCACTATTCCGGCCAGTGTCGAATTGAATGAGTTTGTCGGTTTGGAGGATCTCATGCCGACGGTGCTTGAGTGGGCGGGTTTGCCGGTTCCCAACCACCTGCATGGGAAGAGCCTGTTACCCTTGCTCGGCGGGCAGTCCGGCGCCGAGGCAGGTTGGCGTGAGAGCTATTATGTCGAAAACCGGCTGAAGAATGACAATGTGTTTCAGCGCGCCATCCGCACCGACCGCTGGAAGCTGATCCTGAGCGAATCGCGCAGCCTACGCGACTATGCGCTGGACGGCTTCCTCTACGATCTGGAGAACGATCCAGAGGAAGAGATGAATCTCTACTACGCCGCACACAGAGAAATACGCGGCCAGCAGTCGCACTTCCCCGACCACACGGACCAGATCACGGAGCTGGCGGGTTTGCTGCTTGGCCATGCCCAACGAGTTGACGACAACGTGGGGATCGATATCGCGAATTTATGTCTATTGCAGATGCGCAAACGTGTTGAATAGACAGTCACCACCACATAATCCAGAGGGCCAACATGTGGGAGTGGTGAAGAATTCAGGCAAACATACTTTGTCATTCGTTGTCAGCCAATCCCGTCACACCGATAGAAAGTCCGCACGATGCCATCGCAGTCAGCAGCCAGAAAACCCAACATCATCCTAATTCTCGCCGACGACCTGGGCTATGAGTGCCTGGGCTGTTACGGCGGCAAGTCCTATGCCACGCCGCGGCTGGATAAACTGGCGGCCACGGGCGTGCGTTTTCAACGTGGCTACGCGTTGCCGCTCTGCACGCCGACCCGCGCCCAGTTGATGACGGGCAAGTACAATTTTCGCAACTGGCGGGCCTTCGGTATCCTGGATCCTGCCGAACGAACCTTTGGCCACTTTATGAAGGAGGCAGGCTACAAAACCTGTATCTCTGGCAAGTGGCAATTCTACAGCTACAACCCGCCCGACTTTGAACCCGAATGGCGCGGCAAAGGGATGCGGCCCGAAGAATCCGGCTTTGACGAATATTGCCTCTGGCACACTGAGCATACCGAGGACAAAGGCTCGCGCTACGCGGATCCGACCATCCAGCAGAACGGCGAATATCTCCAGGATACCGAGGGCAAATATGGCCCGGACATCTACACGAAATACATCACCGACTTCATCGAGCGCAATCAGGACGACCCCTTCTTCGTCTATTACCCGATGGCGCTGACCCACGGCCCCTTCATGCCCACGCCCCGCAGCAGCGATTGGCCCCACAATCGTCACAACAACGACCCCAAGAACTTCAAGGATATGGTCGAATACATGGACGAGGTGATTGGCCGCATCGTCGACAAGTTGGATGAGTTGGAGCTGCGCGAGGATACGCTGATCCTGTTCCTGGGCGACAATGGCTCGCCCCGAGAGATCCATACGGAGGTCAACGGCCACACCATCCAGGGAGGCAAAGGGCTTTCGACCGATGCGGGCACGCGGGTGCCCTTCATCGTCAACTGGCTGGGTGCGACGCCGTCAGGCGCGGTCTGCGACGACCTGGTCGATTGCAGCGACTTCATCCCCACGATGATGGAGGCGGCCAACGCGCCGCTGCCAGAGAACGGCCCCTTCGACGGCGTCTCGTTTCTGCCTCAAGTACGTGGTGAAGCTGGAAACCCGCGGGCGTGGATCTTCTCGCACCACGACCCGCTGCCGGGCTGGGGCAAGGTCGGCTATCGTCTGCAACGCTGGGCGCAGGACAAACGCTGGAAGCTCTACGACACCGGCGAACTATTCGACTATGCCGCGGATGTGATGGAGAAAAAAGCGCTATCACCAGGCCAGGGCGGCCCAGAAGCCGAAAGCGCACGGCGGCAGCTTCAGATGGTCTTGGATCAGATGCGGTAAACAAGGGTGCGTAGAATGTAGTCCGAAGACTGACGCCGCGTACATTTCAGGACGGGTCACAACCTGCCACCACGTATGACGCACCAGCTCTACGAAACGCTCGTCAGGTACGTCGTCCAATAGCGAAGGCCCCACGACTCATCGTGGGGCCTTCGCCGAAAAGCAGATCGGTCGTCGCGGATTGAAGCGTCACTCCAACTGCGTTGGCCGCCTGGCTACCCTGTGGCAAGGATGGAACGACGGCCTTGCCTCGTCATCCTGCGTCTGCTAGCCTTGGCTCTCCGCCCGCAACGAGGCCAGATATCCACTCTCCTCGCCCGCCTGGCGTATGATAGAGAAGGTGCCGGTCCACGCATTGCCGTTGTCGTCTACAAAAGACCACGCGCTCCAGGCCACTGCATCTGTACGGCTCTCCTCCAGCCTCTCCCAGCCAGCGCCTTCCAACTGAAGCTCATAGAATTCCGCGATCTGGGTTGGGGTCAGCACCGATGTGATCTCGGCTTCGGCGGACAGAGTGTAGCTATTTGCGTCGCTGCCACTACCAGAACCGGTCGATGTCACCTGCGCCTGCGGCGGCGGGGCTAACTGGGGCAGGACGTCAGGGAATCCGCTCCCTGAGGCAAAGGGATCCTCCGCACAGGGGGCGCCAAAGCCGCGGTTTGGAAAACTGCTCAAGCTCACAGCCTCTTGCTCGCCGGCCACAGAAAGCTGGCCAAGGTTGACGACGGTCTCGCCGTCAGAGCTGCAAAGCATGAGCGGCATGGAAAATTCGGTCGATAGAAAGACCTGGCCTGCGCTGCCCATTGCATTCTCTGCTGGAGCAACAAAGCCGAGTCCCAGCAGTTGCTCGCGCAGGGCTGTCACCAGATCCTCCGCCGCTCCCTCGGTGGCCAGAAATAGCTGATTGCCGCCAAAGGCGTCTGTGCGCACCACCCCCCCAATCACCGTTGCGGTGGAGGGAACGGTTAGCCCGATGCCGAGATCGTCTGGCAGCGCGCCTACCGTAGCTGTCACCACTGAACTGCTCGGCGCGAAACTCGCCAAGATGATCCGCAGGAAGGAACGCAACGCCGCGGGATCCTCGTCGCCGGTGACAGTCACCGTCACGACAGTGGCAGTTGGCGGCAACGGGGATGATGAAACGTTCGACGTCACCGGATCAGCAGCAGGCGCAGCAGTCGGTGCGGGCGTGGGCGTCTGAACGGCGGACGGTGTGGGCGCCACAGGCGCCACAGTTGGGGTCGGCGAAACGGGTGGCGGCGCGGGAGCCTCCACGAC
>JAAUPU010000398.1 GCA_012032975.1 Caldilineaceae bacterium
TTGTGCGCTATCGGGGCCATTGGAGCCAGAACGATATTCGCAGTGGCTATGTTGGCATCCGTCAAGGTCGGCTGCTGCGAAAGTTTGGTCCGACTATCTTACCCAGTCTAGTTGCTCGTGATCTGGCAGAAGCCGGGAAGATCTGGGTCGGTTAGGCCATTGCGGGAAGATAACTATCCACGAAGTTGCACGAAGCTGCACGAAGAACCAGGTCAAATCTTGGTGTACCTTCGTGAGCTTCGTGGATGTTTTTAATTTTGGATTGGCCTTAGTTCTGCATCCTGGCGCAGCCGGACTCAAACCTCGTCAAGGAACAGGGTCGCGGCTGGCGGCTCCTCATCGATTGGGTCCGACATCGTAGCGCTCTGGGCTGCGCGGTTGGCCAGGTCGTCGGCAAGCTCATTCAACTCGTCGCCGGCGTGCCCCTTTGTCCAGTGCCAGGAGACCCCGCCGACGCTCCGGTGGCGTTCGACCGCGGCCAACAGCAGAAGCCATAGATCGCGATTCTTGACCGGTTTCTTGCTGGCTGTGCGCCAGCCGTTGCGCTGCCAGCCCTGCACCCAGCGCGTGATGCCATCTCGGACATACTGGCTGTCTGTGAATAGCTCGACCGGGCAAGGTCGCTTGAGCGCATCTAGCGCATGGATAGCGGCTCTTAGTTCCATCCGATTGTTGGTCGTTTGCCAATAGCGACCGCTCAATTCTTTGCGGTGTTCGCCATAGACCAACACCGCGGCCCAGCCGCCCGGTCCGGGATTGCCAATGCATCCGCCGTCTGTATACACGATGACAGGCTGGGTTGATGTCATGGGGTGTTATTGCTGGGTGCGGATTTCGACGAAGGTGGTTCGACCGGGGAGAACATCAAGCTCAGTGCGAATCGATTCCCCAGCCACGGTGCCGATCAGGAAATAGTGGCCGGCAGGTACATCGCCCATGGCGCCATTCTCGCCCCAGGCAGGGTCTGGGCCGATGTTTTCGGTGTCCAAATAGGTCTCGATCTGGCGTCCCCAAACCGAGACGCCATTGCTAAACCGGGCCAGTGTGATGCGACTGCCGGCCCAGGTGTGACCATCCGCAGTCAAAATGCGTACAGCGACGGCGCCGTTGCCTGAGGTGGGTGCGACCCACAGATACGGATTGACAGAATGCTGGTAGGTGTTTGCGCCCAGACGCACCTCCACGTGCAGGTGCGGACCGATGGCAATCCCCGTCATGCCCACCAGACCAACAATATCATCTGGCTGGACCCGGTCGCCCTCCGCGATCAGGACGTCGTTGAGATGTCCATACAGCACGAAGACATCCAGTTCGCCGCCGGCAACCGGCAGCCGCCGATCAAGGCGAATGACGACCGCGTTGCCATAGAAGTTGGGATAGGGACCAAGCAGGCGCGGGTCATCAAGACCGGCATGGACGACCTCGCCTTCCACCGCCGCGCGAATCGGCGTGCCGCGCGGATTGGAAAATCCAGCCCATGATGCGCGCGATAGCGGTTCTGTGCATTGGAGCCAAACTGGTAATTCGGGCTGGCAACCTGGTTCCCGGCCGATTGCATAAACGGGCGCCGATCCAGAAATGGTCGTTGTCGGCTTCCTGAAGAGGTGAAAATGTGGACCAAAGCCGCCCGCGCCCGGTCAGCAGAGGCGGTGGTGACGGCGTAGGTGCAGGAGCCGCGGCAGTGGCGGCGGCCGCGGTCGCTATTGCCGTGGGCTTGCCGCCTGTACGAGGGATCATGACCACGGTTGGGATGATCGGTGCGTTGCCGGATGCTGGAGCCACAGTTGCCGTCGGCTCGCTGGTCGCGCCGGTTGTGGAGAGGGGGTCGGAATCAGCACCAGGATTGTGTCGCCATTGGCTGGTCGGGGGGAACTCACCGATGCCTCGACAATCTCTTCGTTGGCTGCTGGAGTGGATTCGGCAACAACGGCGACGGCCACACTCGCCGCGGCTAGGGTTGCGGCAGGTCCTACCGGCTCAATTCTGGGTGGCGCGTCTTGCGCGCTCGTCTCCACCGTCGCGGCTTCGACAGGGGCCTGTATTTGCAGGCCAGGCAGGTTGGCCGGGTTGATGATGGCAAGCGCTGGGTATTTGCCTGACCGGTGTCCTGGGCCACGATGGCCGGAGCAGACGCAACCGAGGGCGGCTCCGTTGCACGTTCTTGCGGCCACCACCACCACATCACCGCCAAGATAATACCAAGAAATCCCAGGCGGGCACTGGTTGGCACCAACTCGGCCAAGCGTTGGTAGGTTGGCGTATACTCCTCTTGGGGCAACTCGCCATCACCGTGTGATACAATGTCGGCTTCTGGTGGATTGGAGGAAAACTGTGCCATGGACTCGACTGGAGTGTCTTGACGGAGATAGCTCTTTAGGGATTCGGGGGCCGCTTCGACCGCATCCGCCAGGCTGTTGACATACTTGCCAAGGCTAAAGGAAGTCAGAAATTGAGTAACTCTGTGCAGGCCGAACTTTGTGTTGAAACTGGGACGGTCACTGTCGGGCGAACGATTCACTTTGATATCTTTACGCTGTTTCCGCAGATGTTCGCAGGTCCGTTTTCAGAGAGTATCATCAAACGGGCGCAGGAAAAGCATCTGCTCACTGTCGCGCTGCACAACATTCGCGACTATACCACAGATCGCCACAATACCTGCGACGATACTCCATACGGTGGCGGCGGTGGAATGGTTATGAAACCGGAACCCATTTTTCGCGCTGTCGAAACGGTTTTGGCTCAACCGATGGGTTGGATCCTCGATCCAGGATATGGGCCTGTCGACCTGCCCACCTGGGATCCTGATCATCCGTCCGAATTGCCATCTGATACGCCCGTGATTCTCCTGACGCCGCAAGGCCGACCGCTGAACCAGAGTGTCGTTGCTGAACTGAGCCAACACGACCGCCTGGCGCTGATCTGTGGTCGTTACGAGGGCGTCGATGAACGGGTTCGCAGGCGCCTGGCAACCGATGAGATCAGCATCGGTGACTACGTGCTCAGCGGCGGAGAGCTGGCGGCCATGGTGATCGTTGATGCCGTCCTGCGCTTAATACCCGGCGTGTTGGGCTATGCCAGAAGCGCAGATCATGACAGCCATTCGCCTGGCATGGACGGGTTGCTGGAAGGCCCCCACTATACACGCCCGCCCATCTTTCGTGGAGAATCTGTTCCCGATGTGCTGCTCAGCGGTCATCATGCTCAGGTCGCCCGCTGGCGTCGAGAACAGTCGCTCCTGCGCACATTGCGCCGTCGGCCCGCGCTGCTCACACAATTGCCACTGGACAAGGACGACGTGAAGTTTCTTAACGAGCATGGCTGGCCTGACGAGGCCGAACTCTAGACCACAGCAGGAAAATAACTGACCACATACCAGCCACACAGAGGTACGCGAAGAAAAGGTCAAGAGTTCGTGTTTCTTCGTGAACGCTCTCTATTTTGGACTCGCCTTAGGCCGTTACTGGACACTTTTTCACGGGCGCAAGTCGCCTTCAAAACCTCTGGCGCTGCCCGTGAAAAGTGAACCAACAGGCCCAGGAACACTCAGGCGCATTATAAGTCGCAGGGTATCGAATGGCAAACCGAACCCGACCCTTGCGTTGCCGCATCGCCTTCGATATTCAGTTCCACTGCTGGTTTTAAGTTGCCATCTTTCGAATTGCACAGGTAGCTGGACCATCGCCAGGATATCCATGAGAGTACGAAATTCTGCTTTGATTTTTGGCGCCCAATTCCTGGCGTGGTATACTGACGAGGTTGTAATCTTCTCATTGTGCTTTCGTAGTTTACCGATATCCCTGCGTACGCGCAGGTTGACATTGTAATTTGATGAAGGGTTAAATCACCATGACAAATGCTCTGATGGCTTCGCTTCGACCCGAGGCCAACGCAAATATCCCGGAGATCAACCCCGGCGACACTGTGCGCGTTCACCAGCGGATTACGGAAGGTCGCAATGAGCGAATTCAGGTCTTTCAGGGTGTTGTGATTGCGATGCGGGGCGGCGCTGATCCTGGCGCTACCTATACAGTGCGTCGCGTTGCGGCGCATGGCGTCGGCGTCGAGCGTACCTTTCCGCTCTACAGCAAGAATGTGGAAAGGGTCGAAGTGTTGCGCAGCGCAAAGATTCGACGTGCCCAACTCTACTACCTGCGCGATCGACAGGGCAAGGCGGCTCGCCTCAAGGAGCGCCGTTTTATCAAGAGCTAACCTGGTCAGCTGGGCAAAGATTGCCTCGGCAAACGTAGCCTCGTACAAGATAGTCTCGGACAAGGAAGCACCGGCAACCGCCGGTGCTTTTTGGTTTTCCAGATACATCTGGCTTGGGTTACTATTTGAACATGGTCAATGTAGCATCAGCACCTACCTTTCGGCATGAGCGCCAGCTATGGACTCAGGGCTTTCGTCACGTCGCCGGCATCGACGAGGCGGGACGAGGCGCGCTGGCTGGCCCTGTGGTGGCTGCGGCTGTCATACCACCGGTGCAGGCGACTGAAACTGGCATCTG
>JAAUPU010000399.1 GCA_012032975.1 Caldilineaceae bacterium
GCCATCGGCGCCCAATCTGGTCAGGCGTCCATGCTCGTCAGCGCACGCACGCCCACCGTCTCCACCCTGTCCCAAAGCTGGGCCAACGAGGTGACACAGTCCGAGTCGTTTTCGTCCGTCCAATGGGAGACAAGCGTATCGGTCACCGTGACCACGCTCGACCACCTTGTCGGGCGATACGGGATACCGGCCTTTTGCAAGATCGATGTGGAAGGCTACGAATTGGAGGCCTTGCTCGGCTTGACACAGCCATTGCCGGCGCTCTCGTTCGAGTTTGTAACGGCAGCACCAGAGGTCGCTCTCGGCTGTCTGGAACGCCTCCAGACATTGGCCAGCTATGAGTACAACTGGTCACGCGGCGAACGTCACCAGTGGGAGTCCGGCAGTTGGATTTCAGGGGCAGAGATGGCCATGACGCTGAGACAGATGCCCGTTGATGGCGGTTCAGGCGACATCTATGCCCGCCGACTTGACTAATCGAAAGCCAGAACCTGGCGTCGCAGATCAAACGTGATGAGTACTTCATACCCCGATGTCGAAGCTCGCCGTCGCACGGTCCTTGTGGCCGTACTCAACAATGCCGAGGATCTGCGTCGGGCCGCTGCCGAAGGATGGTATCGTATTCCACAGCGCCGTGCGCCGCAGCGGATTGGCGCGGATTTTCTTGCGTTCTATCAGACGGGCGCATTCAAGGGCAAGCCGGAAGCGCAGACCGTGACCTACTACGCAGCCACCCGTCGCTATCGACTCCAGACCCGCGCAGAGATCATGCCAGCAGAAGCCGGGCACCCCCGCGCCAACGAATACTATTTTCGCATCGAGATCGGCCCACTCCAGCGTCTCGCCCAGCCCGTGCCCGCAGCAACCATGCGGCGCATCACCTTTATCCATACCACCCTGGACCGCCTCTACAGCGCCGGCGATGTGCGCGATCTCTTTCAGCCCCACGACCCCTTCGAGACCCTCTGGAACGCGCTGCGCGAACATCGACTGCGCCCCCTCAAGAATCGGATCGTGGATGATTGGCCCATGGACATCACGCTCCAGGCGCGTGGCGGTCTGTTGGGCATCATCTGCCCAAGCGAAGCGGGAAACGACGGCTCCACCCACGAACGCCATCCGCTCGGTTTGCCCGACCGCTGGGAGCTGCTCAAGCTGCCCACATCCCAGATTCAACAGGATCTAAATGGTTGCCTGCGCAAGATCGGCGCCGCGCTGCTCTCTCTGGGTGGCTCGGCTCTGAACCAGGAGTGATGGCCGTTGCGCAGAGCCAGGTGTTGACCATGCAGCGATCGACGGCAAGCGTTCGACCTCTGCTCTTGAAGATCCCCCGCGTCCTTCCGCCGCGTCCGGCACGATGCTTCTATCCAGGTACGCCGTTTGCCAAAACGACAGCCCATGCTTGACAACTCTCTGACCAGACAGAACCAACAACTATTGCGCGGTCTGCGCTGGCGCTGGCTGACAGTCGGCGCTGTCTATGGGCTGGTGGTTCTCCTCGGCTATGCATATCTTCGGTCCATTTGGGAGCCCCTGTTGGCGCAGCGATGGGCCGTCATGGCAGGCATTGTGATGGCAAGCGAGCTGACTGTGCTCTGGTTTGCACTGCCCAAGAACCACCCCCCCAAAGCGCGCGCCTCTCGCCGACCCTGGGCAGCGCCAACCGCCTGACCTTGATCTGCGGGCTGTTGTTGGGGTTGCTGGGCGGTTTCCTCTTCTTGCCGCGGCACCGATGCCGTTGGCATGGGCGGCCACATTGCTCTACACTCTGGCCCGGCTGATCGACTATGCCGATGGCTATGTGGCTCGGGTCACCGGCAGCGAATCCAGCTTGGGTGCGATCCTGGACATCGAATTCGACGGGCTTGGTCTGCTGATCGCGGTATTGCTGGCGATTCAATATGGGCTAATGCCGCTCTGGTATTTGCCCCTGGCGTTGGCGCGCCAACTATTTGTGCTTGGGTTGTGGCTGCGTACACGCCGTGGCCTTGCCGTTTATCCGCTGCCGGATAGTGACAACCGTCGTCTGATCGCAGGCTATCAGACAGGCTTCCTGGCCGTCGTGCTCTGGCCGATCTTTGGCCCGCCGCTGACGTTGCTGGCCAGCGTCCTCTTTGCGATCCCGCTCGCCTTTAGCTTTGGCCGCGACTGGCTGGTGGTCAGCGGGGTGCTCGATCCTCAAAGCGACCAATATGCACGTGGACGCCAGCTCATCAAGACATTCTTTGAGGGTTGGCTGCCCTTTGTCGCACGCATCATTGGCGCATGGCTCGCCGCGATGTTGCTCTGGCGGATGGCCCCCACATTCGAGGCATGGGGCGACTATCTGGCTTCACTCGGTGCGGCCAATCCAGATCAACTCGCGCGTATCTTCGCCGGGCTTTTCGCACTTGCCTGGCTGCCTTTTCTGCTGGGCATCGTCGGTCGCCTGTCCGGGTTGATCATCCTGGGCATGGCCTGCCTGGATGTACTCTCTGTGGGCCTGCTCTGGCACGAGAACGGCTGGCTCTTTGTCTGCGCGGCCATCGTACTCCATCTGGGAAGCGGTCGCTTCGCCCTGTGGCGACCGGAGGATGCAATCCTGCGCAGGCGATGGGGTGGCCCGCGCGAGGACTCGCCTTGAGATCGCGTCCTCTTCAGCGCTGGCTGCGCCTGGGCTTGGGCGTGCTTATGCTCCTCCTGCTCTGGCTGGCGCTGCGCGCCGTCTCATTCCAGGAAATCGGTGCTGTGCTCGCACAGTTGACAGTCAGAGATCTGGTCCTGATGGTCTTCTTGAACGTGGCCGTGCTGATCACGATGAGCGGGCGCTGGTGGCTCTTTCTGGCAGCCCAAGGCTTCCGAATCGCCTACCATCGGCTGGTCGGCTATCGTCTGGCCGGCTTCGGGGTCAGCTATTTCACGCCAGGACCTCACTTTGGCGGCGAGCCGTTGCAGGTCTACCTGGTCAGCAGCCGCCACCGTGTGCCCTACGATGCCTCCATCGCCGCGGTCGCACTGGACAAAATTGTCGAGTTGGTGGCGAATTTTGCCTTCCTTGTCATCGCCGTAGCCTTTGTGCTGCAACAGCAGCTATGGCCAATGCTAGGATGGCGCGCTGGGCTGTATGCGCTGGCGCTATTGGCCTTGCCAAGCGGCTTGCTTCTGGCATTGTGGTTGGGCAAGCGTCCGATCTCAGCGACAATGGCGTTCTTGCCCAGGTCGGTTGCCGCGAAAAAAGGGTCGGCGCTCTATCGAATCGAGGAGACCGTCCGTCGCAGCGAAGAGGCGGCGACCACACTCTTTGACCGTCGTCCCCGGCTCTTGTGGCAGCGCCTTTGCCATCTCAGCGCTGAATTGGTGCGTGATGGTGGTCGAATTCTGGTGGATGACCCAAGCGCTGGGTCTGCAATGCACGCTTGCCCAGGCAGTCACGATCCTGTTGGCGGCGCGGGTGGCGATCCTGTTGCCCATGCCGGCTGGATTGGGGGTGTTGGAAGTTGCCTTGGTTGCGGCAACCACCGCGTTGGGGATGGGCGCGGCCACAGGTATCAGCCTGGCCATTGTCATTCGCACGCGGGATGTACTGCTGGGTCTATTGGGGCTTTGGATCGGTGGAATGGACATCTGGAGGCAGCCGCAAGAAATCACCGAAGAGCTGACCTCCAAAGAGAGCCTACTCCTTGACGCGCCCGCCCCGCCGTAGGAGTGGGGCCGCTGAGTCTCTAGCCACGGGCGATCTTCCAGGCGCGCCTAGCCGTTGGCCCCAACGCCCAGATCATCTGCCACGCTTTGCATCGCGATCAGCACCCGGGTCACGTGTTCGTCAAACGGCACGCCGAGGTCTTCGATATATTGAAGATTCTCGTCGCGGTCGATAGCCTCGGTAAACTTGCGATTCTTCCACTTCTTCTTGACCGAGCTGAGTTGCACCTGGCCAAGATCGCGGTCTGGGCGGACATAGGCGCAGGCCAGGATCAACCCAGTCAATTCGTCGCACGCCAACAGCGCCTTGTCGAGCAGACTCGCGCGCGGCACGCCCAGAAAGGTCGCGTGGGCTTGCACGGCGCGGATCAACTCTGCCGGGTAGCCACGCTCCTCAAAAAGACGCAGTTCGGTGCGCGGGTGGCCGTCGGTTGTGTCGTCCATGTCGGGGAAACGCTCGTAGTCCAGGTCGTGGAGCAGACCGGTGATCCCCCAAAGCTCTTCATCCTCGCCAAAGTGACGCGCATACTCGCGCATGGCCGCCTCGACGGCCAGCATGTGACGGCGCAGGCTCTCGGTCTCCACCCACTCACAGAGCAGGTCATAGGCTTCGACGCGGGTCGGCAGTGGCATGGAAGGATCCTTTCGTGTTGAGGTTGTTTTGGTCAAGTTACTGGTGGAAGCAAAGCGGAGTGTTGCAGAAAACATTCTATCACTGGAGGCTTCGATCTATTGATACTTGACGCGTCTTGACCACATTGTGTATTGGTCAGCGACATGTTGGAATCAAGTTTTCAACGTTTCGCGTCTGTCATCTCAAGTA
>JAAUPU010000400.1 GCA_012032975.1 Caldilineaceae bacterium
CAGCTGCTCTTGACTACCCTTGGTTCTGATACTGAGCACCTTGCCTCCGTGGGGGTCCCGCTTGCTGTGACCTGAAGTCCTTCGGCTGTGTACACCCGCCCTTCTTCGCCCGCAAGAGCATGCAAACCGAGGTCCGGAAGGACGGATTGACAATCCCCATTCATGTATCGAAGACGCTGAACCAATGCCTGCATGGCGTGCAGGCCAAAAAAGTGCGCCGCACGCAGGTCGCCCCCCACCGTGCTCCAGCCCAAGAAGGGCAGACCGGGTCCACCGTCGGGCACGCCTACGCTGTGCGCGCCTGCCGTCGTCATCGCCGCGCCGGCTTGGGCAGCCGCCAATTGCTCGGGCGTCGGCTGGGTCATCAAAAAGCCAATCATCATGCCCACGAACGAGAGCAGTACGCCCAGACGTAATCCCCACGCCAGCACCGGGTCGGCATTCGCTGCCGGATCAGCCAGATGGCCAAGAGCAGGTTCATCAACGCAGCCACGCCGATGAACGCACCCATAATCCCGAAGACCGCCGCATCGAAGAGCGTGCTGTTGTTGAAATGGCTGGTCGTGCCGCGGAGCACTTGGAGAATGATCAGCACATTTTCAACCGCCAACGCCAGCCCAGTGACGCCGGCGGCAAGCTGAACCCAACGTCGTCGGCCTTGGACATAGTTGAGCAGCCAGAGAAAGGTCAGCGCATAGATGCCGGTGGAGAGCACAAACTTGAGCGGCTTCACCCACGCCGGCGCGCCGGTGATCACGCGCGGGTCTAGCCAGATCGCCGCGAGCAAGATTGGCGCCAGCATCAGGTAACTGATGCCTGCCAGCGTGAGCGGCCAGTTGAGCCGCCAGCCACGCCGGATCAGATCGGAGATTGGGAGAAGCAGTAGATTCTTCATGCGGTTCCTCCTTGTGTGGTAAGCAGTGACGAGTGCGGTCTTTTGCCCACAATCGGGCGCACGCATAGATAGAGCATCAGCCCCAGTGGGCCGACCAACAGCACCAGAAAGAGAAGCGGCGAGATCAGCCAGGGGCTGATTTCTCGACTATTCCCATCGAGATAGACCCAGCGTCCCACGAACAGATCGAAGGCCAGGAAATGGACCCAAGCCGTGGTCGCGCCGGCTGGTGTACCCAGAAAGGCAGCGATCCCTGACAGCGTCGGGTTGAGCAGCAGCGGCAAGGCTCCGGCCAGTTGGGGTGCGATCAGCGCAATGTAAAGCAGCGCCGCCGGCGCCACGATCCAGACCGACCCGATCACGCGCTGGCTCCAGCGCCAGCGCGGCAGCAGGATCGCCAGCAGCCAGAAAGGCATGACGAACAGACTACTCAAGCGAAAGATGTTCTCCATCGATTCCCTTTCCTGAACACTATACAATATCCGAACAATATTCGGTGATGGACAAAAAAAGAGACGGTCAGGGCTGAAATAGTCCGCGGGCGAAGGACTCCAGGGCGAGACGGTCTGCGTCAGCGTAGTCGAGGGTAAGATAACGAGCAAAAGTGATGCGCAGCATGGCCAGCCCGTGAACGGCCGCCCAGGCGCCATACGCCATCTGCATCAAGCCGAATCCTGGTCGGGGCGTAAACGCACCCTCTTCGATGCCCCGCTGGATTGCGCTCAACAAGATGGGGAACGAAGAACCTTCGCTCAGCATGCCCGCAGGAATAGCGCCCTCTTCAGAGTCGTCGCCGAGTTCCGATCCTCCCGATTCCGTTGTGAACATCAGCAGGAAATAGTCTGGGTTCTCGACCGCAAAGCGCACATAACGCAATCCAATCTGCACCAGAAAATCCGCCGCGGGCAGTTGGCGATCCACCAGGAGCATCTCCTGGCGGAGGCGCAAATGGCCCTGGCCGCAGACTGCACTGATGATCTCTTCCTTGCCGCCGAAATATTCGTAGAGACCGGCAGGGCTGTAGTCAATGGCATCGGCAATCGCCCGGATCGACAGACCCTCTGTGCCATCCGAAGCAATGATCGTTCTGGCTGCCGCCAGGATAGATTCCTTGGTGCGCTGATGGCGTCGCTCGCGTGGCGTCAGTTCTGACATATCTCCAAACCCTTCTTGTTTTCCAAACGATGTTCGGATTTTAACTTATATTCGCAACAATGTCAAGCTCCAACTTTGTGGCGGGCGCCTCCCAGAATCGGGGCGGCTGCCCGGAAGGGGGTCGAATGCGCTCTCGCCTAACATGATTCGGGTGACCTCTTCCGGGGAGTTTCGTTGTCCTCAATTTCGGACAGGCTCCTTTGTGACCTGCGCGTTTCTTCGATTCGGTGCGACTTGTTATACTTGTGTATAATTTCACAGGAGGACAGACGGTGGCTGTACCCGGCGAAATCGCGCCGGTCAGAGCCAGTTTGCCCGCACCGCGTGATGCTATTTGTTGAGCCTGCTCAATCGAAGGAGAAGCCTAGATGAAGAAATTGTTGATGCTTGTTGTGGCAGTAGCGCTGACTGCTTGTGTCGCCCCACAGCCTGGGCTGGTGGCCGATCAGCCGCCTGCGCCAATCGAGAGTGGCGTGTTGGCTGTAGACAATGTGCGCGCCAACATGACCTTGCCTTCCGAAACGGGTTCCGTGTGGATGGTCATTGCCAACGGCACGGATCAGGATGAGACGCTGCTCGGCGCAGAGATCGATGGCTGCGACCTGGTCCAGATCCACGAAATGGCCATGAAGGAGGGCGTGATGACCATGCGCGAGGTCGAAGGGGGAGAGCTTCTCATTCCTGCCGGCGAAAAGGTGGAGTTGAAACAGGGCGGACTGCACATCATGTGCATGGGCAAAGCGGCGCCGCTCGAAGTGGGTGCAAAGCTGGATATCGCGCTGGAATTTGAGAACGCCGGCATCGTCACGGTGAGCAGCGAGGTTGTTGCACCGGGTGAGATGGCAATGGGTGAGATGGCAATGGGAGATCATGCCGAGGATCATGAGGCTGACCATGACGCGGAGGAAGCCGACGCCGAGCACGATGACAGCGACAAGGTCGACGACGACCACGTGACCGCGATCATTCCCAACGACGGCGCGACCATTCGCATCGTAACGCCGGCAGATGGCGAAACTGTCAACATGATGTTGGCCATCCAGGTGGAAACCGAAGGCTTCGACCTGATGGCAGAGGGCAATCACTGGCATCTCTATATCGATGATGAGCTTGTGGAGAAGGTGAAGGGGAGCGCCGAATCCTCGATGCACCGTCTGACCTCTGGTCAGCATGAGGTGCGCGTGGCCATGTCCACCGCGGAGCACGAGGAGATGGCCGACGGCGATTCGATCTCCGTGACGGTTCCGTAACCGGCTTTCCCGTCAACTATCCACGAAGTCACTCGAAGATTCACGAAGAAACAGCCTATATCTTGGTGTTTCTTCGTGAACCTTCGTGGACACTTTTTATTTTGGATTCGCCTGAACGCCTTGAGTTTGTTCCCGGCAATGGCCCAAGAGACTCAGTCTCTCTATTGTTCGAGCTTCGCCTTCATCCACGGCGCGGAGTTGTGGAAGTTGGCTACGGCGCCGCCGGGCGCCACCAGGCCATCGCACGCCAAACGCAGCGGATCTTCAAGCTTCATCTCCAGCAGCGGTAACATCTCTTCTAGCTGCTCCAGGGTGCGCGGACCGATCAGCGGTGCGGTGACGCCTGGCTGCTCCTTGACCCACAGCACGGCCAGTTGCGCAGGCGAGACCCCTGCCTGCTGCGCCAACGCCACAAAGCGATTGCCCACCTCAATCCCCTTTGAAGTGACCCGCTCCGCATAGATACCCCCGCGCACCTGCGCCCGCGAATTCGGCGGTGGATTGGCGGCGTCGGCATAACGACCTGCCAGGATGCCCATGGCCATGGGCGACCAGGCCAGGAAACCCAGATCGTAGGCTTGGCACATGGGCAACAGCTCGTTCTCACACCGACGGTCCAGCAGGTTGTAGGGCGACTGCTCGCAGACAAAGCGGGCATAGTGCTTCATTTCGCTGACCAACACGCCTTCCAATACTTTCCAGGCCGGCGCCGTGGAACTGCCGATGTAGCGCACCTTGCCCGCGGCCACCAGGTCGGTCAGCGCGCCGAGCGTTTCGTCGATGGGGATCTCGAAGTCCGGGCGGTGCAGTTGGTAGAGGTCGATGTAGTCCGTCTGCAGACGGCGCAGCGACTGGTCGACCTGATAGAGAATGTGCTTGCGGGACAGGCCGCCCTGGTTGGGCTTGTCGTTCCAGGCAAAGAAAACCTTGGTGGCGACGACGACCTCATGGCGGGGGGCCAGGTCGCGCAGCAGGCGGCCGGTGATCTCTTCGCTGACGCCGTGAGAGTAGGCGTCGGCGGTGTCGAAGAAGTTGATACCCGCTTCGAGGGCGCGCTGCACGAAGGGGCGGGCATCGGCTTCGGGCAAGACCCAATCGCGCCAGGCGGGGTCGCCGTAGGTCATCATGCCGAGGCAGAGGCGGGAGACTTCGAGGCCGGTGCGGCCGAGGCGAGCGTAGTGCATTGAGGCTCCTTATACT
>JAAUPU010000401.1 GCA_012032975.1 Caldilineaceae bacterium
GCCGTATCGCCAGCGGTCCGGTGGAGGAGGTCTTCACCGACGAAAATCTACGGCGAACCTACGGCGTCGCGTCGCCTTCATTGGCCGGAGCGCCAACGGGACGGGCGCGTCTGAATCGGTCGCCGCGCCCGCCGTGCTGTGAATGCATGGGTCGCGCACCTGGTGCAGGGTATGTGTACACCGATGGATACGGGCCGCGCATTACCCACCAGCCGCCGATCTACCCCGCATTCCAGACCTTCACCCAGGTAGACAGCCATGAACCTCTTCGATCTCTTCAACGCATTGTTCTTCGATTATACCTTGCGCACGGTGGCGCTGGGCGCCGCGACGCTTGGCATTGTCAGCGGCGCGCTGGGGTCGTTTGCCGTGCTGCGTCGCCAGAGTTTGCTGGGCGATGCCATGTCCCATGCAGCCCTGCCCGGTGTGGTGCTGGCCTTCATGTTGACCGGCCAGAAGTCGCCCTTCGTGCTTGTGCTCGGCGCGGCGCTGGCGGGCATTCTGGGCACGCTCTTGATCATCGCCATCACCCGCTACACACGCATCAAGGAAGATAGCTCGCTGGGCATCATCCTCTCGGTCTTCTTTGGCTTTGGCCTCGTCCTCTTGACGCTCATACAGAGAAATCCAGAAGCACGCCAGGCCGGGCTGAACAGCTTTCTTTTCGGCCAGGCAGCCACCCTGCTGACGCGAGACGTGGTCGTCATGGGCGCTCTTCGGTGGGGTGGCGCTCTTGCTGATGCTGCTCTTCTGGAAGGAGCTAAAGCTGCTCTCCTTCGACCGCGACTTTGGCGCCAGCCTGGGCTTTCCCATGCCTCGGCTCGAAGTGTTGATCACCACCTTGCTGGTGATCGCGATCGTCATCGGCTTGCAGGCGGTGGGCGTCGTGTTGATGAGCGCGATGGTGGTCGCACCGGCCGCCTCGGCCCGACAGTGGACCAATCGCCTCGGTGTGATGGTGGCATTGGCCGCGTTTTTTTGGCGCGCTGGCCGGCGTCAGCGGAACGCTGATCAGCAGCATGGGCAGCGGACTCTCGACCGGTCCGGTCATCGTGCTCTGCGTCAGCCTGATCGTAGTCATCTCGCTGCTCTTCGCCCCTCGCCGCGGGCTGGTCTGGAATTGGCTCTCGCGGCGGCGCAATCGCCATCGGCTGCGCTCCGAGCAAGTGTTGGGCAACCTCTATCTCATGGCCTCGCAACACGACCGGCTGGATCATCCCCACGCGGCATCAGCGTTACGGGTGATGGGTGCGGGGGAGCGAGGCGTCCACTACAGCCTGTCCATGCTGGCCGAGCGGGGACTGGTGCGCGAGGCGGGCGATGACACCTGGGCCTTGACCCCGCAGGGCGTGCGACAGGCCGAAGCACAATTGGCCCACCGGAACGGAAGCTGATATGTCACCTGTACAGATCGAAATTCAGGTCATCGCCATTCTGGTGGCTGCCGCGTGTACCTTGCCCGGCGTCTTTCTGATCCTGCGTCAGATGGCCATGATGAGCGACGCCATCAGCCACACCGTTTTGCTGGGCATCGTGTTGGCCTTCTTTATCTTTCAAGATCTTGACTCGCCCTGGCTGATCGCCGGCGCAGCCATCGTCGGGGTTCTCACCGTGAGCCTGGTCGAATTGCTCAACCGAACCCGGCTGGTCAAGCAGGATGCGGCCATCGGCCTTGTCTTTCCCGCGCTCTTCAGCATCGCGGTGATCCTTATCTCGCGCTTTGCACGCGGGGTACATCTGGATGTGGATGCAGTGCTGCTGGGGGAGCTGGCCTTTGCGCCCTTTAACCGGGTGGACTTTCTCGGCTTCGACTTGCCCCAGGCCACGGTCGTGATGGGCGGCATCCTGTTGCTCAATGCGGTCTTCATCGGCCTCTTCTACAAGGAGCTAAAGCTGGCCACTTTCGACGCCAGCCTGGCCGCGGCGTTGGGCTTCACCCCGGTGCTGATCCACTACGGGCTGATGACACTGGTCTCGATCACCGCGGTGGGTGCGTTTGATGCGGTCGGCTCGATCCTGGTGGTGGCGTTGATGATCACGCCGCCGGCCGCGGCCTATCTACTCACCGACAAGTTGCATCAGATGTTATGGGTCAGCGTGCTGATCGCGGTGATCGGCGCCATCGCCGGTTACTGGATGGCGCGTGCGATCGACGCCAACATCGCCGGGTCGATGGCGACCATGACGGGGGTAATCTTTCTGCTGGTCTTTCTCTTTGCGCCGGCGCGGGGCATGGTGGTGGTGGCGCGGCGACGCACCCGCCAAAAGTGGGAATTCGCCCAGACCATGCTGGCGATTCACCTGTTAAATCATGAGGCTCGGCCCGATGCGGATGTGGAGACGCGCGTCGATCACTTGGTCGAGCATATCCGTTGGCGACCCGATTTTGCCGAACAGGTGGTGCGCCACGCCGAGCGCAAGGGCATCGTGCGGCGCCACAGCGGACGGCTTCATCTGACCGACGAAGGCCGCATCCTGGCGCAGCGCAGCATGGTCAGCACGTAGATCGGCACACAAAAAAGACACCGAGTTCCTTGAAGAAACTCAGTGTCTGGCTCGTTCCGGCAGTCCGGTCTACCCGGTCATTCGATCTCGGCGAGCAGGGCGTTTAAGATCACGCTCTGGCCCGACGATACATTTAGCTGCTGGACCTGCCCCGACCGCGGCGCGCGGATCTCGTTTCCATCTTCATGGCCTCCAGGATCATCAGTGGCTGACCTACCTCCACCGCCTGGCCCGCCTCCACCATCACCCGCGTGATCAAGCCGGGGATCGGCGCCTTGATGCGACCATCCGCGCTGATCGGTCGCGTCACTGCCGCGTCCCTGTCGCGCAGCTCGATCCGATGGCGACCGCGATAGGATTCAATCCACCGGAGGTCAGGGTCGATGGTGATTTCATACGCGCGATGGCCGATGACCATCCATTCCGGTTGCGACGCATCGGTCGCTTCTGGCAGATGAATCTCCACCTGAACGCCATCCACGGTTGCCGCAAATTGTAGATGGCCAGACGGCTCTCGATGCAACTCGATCTCGAAACGATGACCGTCGATGGTGACAGCGATATTGCTCATCAATAGGTTCTCCTAGCTTGGCAATCGGCGGCTTGAGGTATGCCAGCCAGAACGCACGCGGTTTGGCATGACTACGTCGCCCCCCTGGTTGCGCAGCGCAAAGGCCACCGCCGCGGCAATCGCGAGGTCGCGGCGCTCTTCCTCATCCAGCACATCGTGCCAGATCTCCACTTCCTGCATGGTGCTCACATCGTACTTTCCCGCGGTCACACCAGGATGCTGAAGGATGTGGCGGTGGAGCGTGAGGTTGGTCTGCACGCCGGTGATGCGAAAGTCTTCCAACGCACGCTTCATACGCTGGACGCATTCTGCCCGCGTGTTGC
Organism: Caldilineaceae bacterium; assembly: GCA_012032975.1. The sequence continues at coordinate 3,400 of JAAUPU010000401.1, forward strand.
CCCAGACGATGACGTTGGCCAGCAGCGAATCATAGCGAACGGGGATGCGACAGCCGGCGTAGCCATAGGTGTCGACCCGCACGAAGGGGCCGGCAGGCAGGCGAAAGCGCTGGAGCTGGCCAGGGCTGGGCAAGTAGTGATTCCAAGGATCTTCGGCGTTGATGCGGCACTGCATGGTCCACCCGCGAAGCTGAATCTTTTCCTGGCGGATGCTCATCGGCGCGCCCGCGGCGATGCGGATCTGTTCGGCCACGATGTCCACATTCGAGAGCATCTCGCTGACCGCATGTTCGATCTGGATGCGCGCCTTGATCTCGGTGAAGTAGAAATCGCCGTCGTTGTCGACCAAGAACTCCACGCTGCCCACGCCCACATAGTCGAAGAGTCGCGCGATCTCCAGCGCGGTCTGGCGCAGCTTTTCGCGCGCGTTTTCAGAGAGGCAAGGCGCCGGCGATTCCTCGATCAGCTTCTGATTGTTCATCTGCAGCGAACCCTCGCGCTCGCCCAGATCGGACCCTGTTGCCGTGGGCGTCGGCCAAGATCTGAACCGCGATCTGATGTGCGGGATAGATCGCTCGCTCCAGATAGATTCGCTCGTTGCCATAGATCTTGAGCGCCTCGCGCCTCGCCTGGGCGACCATCTCGTTGAGGTGCGCCGGCGATGAGATCACCCGTTCGCCGCGCCCGCGCCCACCGCTGCACGACTTGACGACCAGCGGATAGCCCATGTCGGCACCCATCGCGTCCAACAGTTCGCCATCGTCGGGAAGCAGCGCGACCTCGGAATGGTTGGGCACGCGATAGCCCGCGCCCGCGACTCGTTCCAGCGAGTCGATCTTGTTCTGCAGCTGCGCGATGATCGCCGGCTTTGGACCGATGAAGACGACGCCAGCGTCGGCGCACGCCTGGGCAAAATCGGCGCGTTCGGCCAGAAAGCCATAGCCAGGGTGGATCGCATCTGCGCCGCTCTGTTGGGCAATCGCCAGCACTTCCTCCAAGTCGCCATAGCGCAGCTCGGAGCGCACCGGCCAACATTCATCAGCCAGCCGCACATGCAATGAGTCTCGTTCGGTCTCGCTGTAGATCGCG
>JAAUPU010000402.1 GCA_012032975.1 Caldilineaceae bacterium
AGGTCAACTATGTGGGCAAAGGGGCCAACCTCTACGACTTGGGCTACACCTACCACGGCTCGATCAATGTGATCACAAACTATGTGCGCACCAGCTGGCTTTGGGACAAGATTCGCGCTCAGGGCGGAGCATACGGCGCGTTCTGCAAATTTGGCAAGCAGTCGGGCGTCTGGACCTATCTCTCCTACCGCGACCCGAATCTGGAAGGGACGTTGCGCAACTATGACGAAACCGCCGACTTCTTGCGCGCTGTGGAACTCTCCGATGACGAACTGACCAAGAGCATCATCGGCGCCATCGGCAGCATGGATGGCTATCAACTGCCAGATGCCAAGGGGTACTCTTCTCTGGTGCGCCATCTGGTCGGCGAGAGCGACGCCGAGCGTCAGCAGGTGCGCGACCAGGTGTTGGCAACCACGCCAGCCGATTTCCGGGCGTTTGGCGATCTGTTGGCCGACGTGGCCAGCGCGGGCCGCGTCGTCGTGCTGGGCGGCAGTGAATCGATCCAGCGCGTCAGCCAAAACGGGACGCTGCCGCTGACCGTCCGAAAGGTACTCTAACCGATGGACCGAGCGATCTATGTGCCGCCAGGTGGTCCGCCCCAAGTCAATCCGCCAAGCCGAGAGATCTACGATTGGATGGGTGAAGAGGCCATCTTCGCGCTGCTGGAAGAGTTCTATCTCGAACTTGAGACCTCCTCGATCCGCGACCTCTTTCCCCAGGACATGGTCGCGGCCTCCAAGAAGTCAGCGGCGTTTTTCGTGGGCATCATGGGCGGGCCGCCGCTCTATCAGCAACTCTACGGCCCGCCCATGATGCGCGCCCGCCACATGCCCTTTGTCATCGACGAGGCTGCGCGACAGGAATGGCTGGCCTGCTTCGACCGGGTGCTGGACCGCGCGTCGAGCATCACAATTTTCCTCCCCAATACCTCGAAGGCTTCCGTGCCTTCCTGCATGGTTTTTCCTCTTGGATGGTCAATACGGCCTGAGTTCAGGCGACCGGACAGAAAATGTAAATCGTTTTAATCAACTCATTGAGAAGTTGACAAACGGATTGTTCTGGGCCAGAATGGGCCTTGGATTTCCCTGCTCTACCCAACGGACTACGGACGTGCGCCAGCCATTGGCTGGACGATGACGATTCTATGTACAAGTGTCGCCGCCGATAGCGCGACACTTGCCATCGTTACCGCGATTGCTGTCAAATCGACGGAACAGCCCCCACTGTTCAAAGATCAAGTTTGTTCGACTGGGCGTAGAACCACGCGATCGTTGCCCATGTAGGTTGCTCCCTGTGTCTCTTCGTCCGGCCTGTTGCAAAGTTGTTGCCCGACCTACTTTCCCGATGTTCCCTACCAGATGTTCTCTACAAAGGAGGAAACCATGAGTCTATCCCGACGTAAGTTTCTCAAGCTCTCTTCGCTGACTGTGGCGGGCGCGGCTTTGGCCGCCTGCGCACCCCAGGCAGCGCCGCCCGCGCAGACCAGCGCAAGCGATGCTCAACCGGAGGCTGCTTCGCCCGATCAGGCCAAGATCGAAATGGTCTATCACACGTGGACCGTCCCACCAGAGGGCGCTGGCGAGGAGCTTGGCACGGCCCAATTTCAGGATGCGAATCCCAATATCATCGTCGAACATCGCCAGACGCCGTTCGCCGATTATTGGAAGGCGCTGCTCACCGATGCGGGCATCGGCAATCCGCCGGACGCCTATCTGATGAACAACTTCAACTGGCAGGAATATATCAACGCTGGCATGGGCATCGATCTGCTACCCGCCGCTGCCATCCTCGACACACCGGGCGTCAACGTGGACGAGTACATTCCCTCTCTGCTGGAGGCCTGCAAGCGCGAGGGCAAGCTCTACGGCTTCCCCAAGGCGGTGAACAGCTGTGTCTTCATCGCCAACAAAACCCTCTTCGATGAAGCGGGTGTGACTCTCCCGCCCAGCGACCGCGACTGGACCTATGCAGACTTTGAAGAAGCTGCCACGGCCATGACCGACAAGGAGAAGAACATCTTTGGTGCATCCATCGATACAGGACACGCGTGGATTCCCACCTTCCTCTTTTCGCTAGGTGGACGTTATCTGGACCCGGAAGAGCACAAATTCGCTGAGGGTTATCTCAACACCGAAGCCAACGCCGAATGGGTCAACTGGATCAAGAAAATGGTGGATGCCGAGATTCATCCCCTGCCCGGTGGTTTGGATGCCTTTGGCGGTGCAGATGGCGGTATGTATGGCGGCAATGTGGCCATCCGCCACAGCGATGGCATGCATCAGGTAGCCCTGGCCCAGCGTTCAGACACACCGTATGAGTTCACCGGCGCACGCTGCCCCATCCCCACGGCAGACACGACGCTGATGCCCCATGTGGCCATGCACGGCGTGATGGTCCCGCAGGGCGTCAAGGATGTGTCGAAGGCGGTGGAGCTGGCAGGCTATGCAGCCTACGGCGCCGGCACAGACCTGGACTTCCCCTCCAAGATGTCGCCGCGCAAGGACATCGCCGAGAAGGAAGCGTTCGAACTCTTCCCCCACTTCCGTCCGCTCTACGACCAGGTCTTTGCCGACAACGTTCAACTGCACGAAGGCGCGCTCATCACCCATGTCAGCATTCTGGGCGAGGAGTGGGGCAACATGATCAGCCGCGTGCTGTTGGAAGGCATGACCGCGACTGAGTCGCTAAACATCGCCGCGGCCAACTATGACAAACGCGTGGCCGAGAAAGAGTCGTAGGTCAGATTGATACTGGTCATACCGCTTGCCGTGCCAGGGGTCATGAATACCTGACAGGATGACAAGGTGACGGGACGGTGACCCATGGTTGACCCTTCATCGTGTGATTCCATCGGTCGTGGCTGTCGGGACAGCCATTGGTATGGGTCGTCGAGTGCGCAGGCGAAACTGGCGCACTCGGCGATCGCTCGCCTTTGATCGACTTATTTTCGTCTCGAAAGTAGTCGAAGCATGTACACCGGGTGTTGCGACTGGCTTTGCGTTTCCTGTGGTCATCGCACGTTTTCCCTCCAGGATTTTCTCCAATGAACCCATCCAACAACACAAAGCTCAACGAGCGCTATGGAACCTGGTGGCGTCTGCTGCCCTTCATTCTGCCGTTCCTCGTTCTCGTGACGGGCGCGATAATGATCCTCGCGAGTAGCCAGCGATTGGTAAACACGGCTGTGCAGTTGGCCAAAGATGATGCAGCCATGATGAACTGGTGGCACGAAGATCAGCGCCAGTCCCTGGCTGCCCAGGCGGATATGTTGGCAGCGCGTGTCGGTGCAGGCAGCGATCTGACAACGCTGGCCGCGGATGTGGGTTTGCCCGCAGACGTTGGCTACGTTGCCTGGTTGGACGGCGAGAAGAATGTCCAGGGCGAATTGAACGCGGCTGCCAAGTTGGGCGATCCGGCGAACTCCAAGCTCTGGCGCTTTGTTCCGGCCATCGGCAAAGCCGCATCCGACTTCTGGGTGGAGGGTGCGCAACCCTATTGGATCGCCATGGCGCCTGTGGGTGCAGAGCAGGGCGGCGGAGCCATCATCCTGCAACGGCCTATTACGCAGGATACAGTAGCCGACCTGGCCGAGATAGCCGGGCGCGATGTGCTCTTCTATACCTACGAAGAACAAACGCCTGTACTCAGTTCAACTCCCGCGTTGATCAGCGACCCGGCCTGGTTTGATTCGGTCTGGCTTGGCCAGGTGGCGTCTGGTCAGTTGCCCCAATCGACCCTCAGCCAAAACAGCCAAGGGCCGCTGATCGCCGGTATGACGGCATTTTATGACTTTGCGCGCATCAGCTATAGCGGCTATCTGGGACTGCTGGAGTCTGCCGACGATGTGCGACAGGTCTTGCCGATGCAGATGTTCTGGATCGTGCTGGCCGTGGCCTTTTTTGTCACAGTGGCCGGTGCATGGATTCTGCATTCGTCCATGCGTTCCTATCTGTCCAACCACCAGAGCATGGATTATCGCGCGCGAGGCAAATCCAAGCGCAAGTTGATTCTGGGAGTGCTGCTGCTTCTGGTCCCCGGTGTGCTGGCAGTGGGTTTCATCATGGTGCGCACCAGCAACGAAAGCGCTCGACCGGATCTGCGCCGGGCAGAGATCGGCGGCGCTGTGCTGGTGGAGAGCATGGAGACTCTGGTTGCCCGGCTCCAGAATTTCGCCTTCGACGCCGATGAAGTTGCGGTTGGTCATATCCTGGTATTCGTAACGGATACCGGCTTGAATGGTTTGCGTCATAGCGCCCGCAAACGGGCGGTTTGCCCACTCACCGCGCAACTCGCCGCCCGCATGACGGAACGTGCGCAAGCGGCCGAACATCGAATCTTCACCGAAGAAGATTTCGCCGTCTTCGCCTGGATCACCGGCATCGATCACCGGTGCGCTTCCAAGCTCGCCATCGGGTGCGGCCTCAGTCGACAACAACTGATAGCGATCACGGCGGTGGCGGCCAGCGTAGAGGCGGGTGGTGAAGG
>JAAUPU010000403.1 GCA_012032975.1 Caldilineaceae bacterium
GGCCCAGCCGCCGGCGCCGTTGGACAACATGGCAATATCGACCAGGGTTTTGGTGGTCGGTGCGGCCACATCAGCCCAGGCAACGCCGTTATAGTACAGGAGTACAGCCTCCTGACCCGGGGTGAATGTGTCCCTGCTTCCGGCAGCCCAGCCGTGGGTCGCATCGACCATGTCGATGGCGCTCATGGAGCGTCATCGGAGACTTTCATCACGATGTGCCGTTGAAGTGAAAGATGCCATCGTAGCCGACGCCCCACACATTGGACTCGGTCACCGCATCGAGAAAATCTGGAGAGTCACCACTGGTCAGACCTGACTCGACAAAGTCCCAGACGCCATTGTCCAGTCTCAAGGGGCCGTGCCCACCTGTGATCCATCCCGTGGTTTCGGAGAGCATTGCGACGTCAGTCAAATACGAATCATCGACAAGCGGGAAACGTGACCATTTCTGGCCATCATAGCGCCAGACCAGGGACTCCCAGGTTGAGAGCTGTAACTCTGTACTGTCTCCCACGATCCATCCGTCCGTTGGCGAAACCATATCAAGGGCCGAGACATCGGCGCCATCTTCGGTCAATTGCTGTTCGACAGACCAGACTTTCCCGTCATATCGAAAATCTTGCCATCATTCGTGACCGCCCAACCCAAATCCGCCGTCAACATCTCGATGCCAACGAAATCGTCATCGGACGCAGGGTAGGTACCGACGCGGACGGGTCAACGCCATCGGCGCGCACTTCAGGCGACTGTGTGCTGGCTCGTGCATAGCGACCCAATAGGGTCACGACGACCAGCGTCAGGGCCAATACGCCGATCAATAATCGGACGCTTCCAGATTGTTGCATAGAGCTTCTCCTTTGTTCTGTGTTGCGAATGGTGTGGATCGTGTGGATGCATGTGCTGAAAGTTCGGCGAAGCGCAGATCGGTGAGCAGCCACTCGATCTGCGCTTCGCCATGCTGGATGCCGACATCGAAAGTTGGCGAGGCGCTCGACTCACGATCTCTACATCCAGTTCAAAAACATCTTCGATGACCGTCTCCCCCTGCACGTGATAACGCTGCGAGACGACGGCGGTCATGGCAGCAGATGGCGCGGACCCCTGGCCGCGCGCGACCGTCCACTGCGCTTCCTCCTGCCTGTGGAGGATCCGGTAAAGCGTCAATCGTATTGTTTGGGCAGACTCCGCTCTGCCTGGTTGAGAGCTGGCCGAGATCGCGAGCAGCCCTTTGTCACGAGACAGCCAAAGTTCTTCCCCGTCAATGGCCGCCCATTGCGCCTGCGGCGCGCGATAGACCCAGGCGACTTCCAGGCCATGCAGCACGACCGTATGCACGCGCGGCCAGGTGCAGCGTATGTAGTCGGTCAGCAACCCATCCGGGTGACCGCGTTGTACATTGGGCCGATAGAGAACCACATAATCCGCCTGGAAAATCTCACCACCTCTTGACCATCCGTCTGTGTGGCCGTGGAAAAAGGGGCTGAGCAGCGATGGATCGACCGTGACGACGTGCAACTTCTCGGCATCGGGCAGGCCGTTGAGATACGCGGCCACCCGGTCGTATCCCTCTCCACTCCCTGGATTGACCCATTTCGCAGCGGATTGAATGCCACCCACAAGGGGGTTGGCATAGGTTCGATAGTAGGGATGGTGCGGCAGCGCGGTGACGGCTTGAAGGCTGAGCAACAACGCGATCCACGACACAAGCAGACGCCGAGGACGCAGCCACCGCGCATCTGGCGAAATCCTGTCCAGCAGCGTGGCGACCGTTGCCAACAGCCGGGCCAAACCCACCGCTGCGAGCACCTGCACCATCAACAACGCGGGCAGAAGATAACGATCCTGCTTTTTGGCGGCCAGAGTGATCGCAACGACGTAACCCGCGCAATAGAGCGCCATCAAGGCAAGTGGCATCCTCTCCTCGCGCGGCGCCGAGTCCGTTCGACCGATGCTCGAACCCAACCTGACGACCAGCCAGACCAGCCCGATCAGAACGAGCGGCGTCAACGCGAGAAGACCCACGACGGGATAGAAGAAGAGGCCCGGATCGCTGACCGCCTTGCCCATGAAGAACTGCCCCTGGGCGTGTGGAACAACCGAATACGCGGCCGGCCACGCGGCCATTTTCCAGAGCGTGTTCAGCGGTCGCAGCCACATCCCCGGCCAAAGCGCGAAAAATGTGAGGCCCAGCGACGCCGCCCAGATGATGCCATCGATCAACAACTGAACAAGCGCGCCGCGTCGTTGCCAGAGTGCAACGATAAAGACCAGCCCCACCCAAGGCAACAGAAAGAGCGCCAACGTCTTGGAAAGCAAGGCCAGGCCGGCGCAGACGCCGGAGCCAATCAGGTAGATGGGTCGCGGCCCTCGCCAGAGATGGCCCAACAGCGCCAGGCTGGCAAGCAGCATGAAGCCAGCCATGAGGCCATCGTGGTGCAGCACGCGGCTGTGGGCGAGATACCAGGGATCCAGCGCCAACAGCAGCCCGCCGATGAAGCCGGCGGTGGCGCCAAAGAGCGTGCGCACCAGCAAAAAAACGAGAGCCACCGTCGCGCTTGCGACCAGTACAACGCCCAGCCGCAGATAGGGCCATGTCGCCAGCCGAGTGTTTTGCCAATTGCGTTCGCCAGACTGCTGCGCGCCCTCGGCCAGCGCAGCGCCCCGGCGAGACCCTGCAACAGAAAGCCCAGGCTCCCGCTCCACATAGTGGTCACGCCCGGATGCCCCGTCTGGAACGTCTGCTCCCAGTCGTGGAGGCGCACGGCATCGAGAAAATTACCGCTACGCTCCAGCCAGAGCGACTCGTCCTGCACCAGGAACGCGCCCAGATCGGAGATTCTCGGCACGAACGCAATGAGCAGAAGCAGCATGAAAAGCAACGGGGTCTTGAGTGAGCAAGCCAATCGAAAACTCCTGATCGATGTGAATCCTGTTTTGAGAGAATCCAAGATTAAAAACATCCACGAAGTGACACGAAGATTCAGGAAGAATCAGGTCAAATCTTGGTGTTCCTTCGTGCAACTTCGCGGATCAATATTTTCTTGCGAGAGCCTTGGGTGGTGGAATCAAGGACTTGCCGACATTCAGGCAAGGGCCTTGAAGAGCAACATAACGCCGCTCATCAGCAGCGGCAGCGCGAGGATCTGGATGAACCCTGCCAGACAGCCTTCCACATCGCCATGCTTTTTGGTCACCGCGCCCAACAGCCAGAAAATCGCGGCAATCGTGAAACACACACCGGAGCCAACCGTCATCAATGTCTGTGCAATTGTCATGTGAGCGCCTCCCTGTGTTGAATCAAGTGTTTGGCTGGAAGTTCGGCGAATCGATCTCCTGATGCGTCGAAGTTGCGTTGTTCTATGCAATAGGAATGACAGGCAGCTCGATTTCTGGCACGCGCGGCGTTCGGATTTTCGTAGCAGGCTTCGGATTCATTCATCCGATGCCGGGCAATGGCGACCACTACCACTACCACCGGGCGCATTCTTCGAGGGTGGCTGCGTCGGCGGGCATGAGATAGACCACCTTGAAACGGTCGTCGCGGGTCATCTTTTCGATCGCGACCCGGAACTCCAGCGTGCCCGATGGCGACCTAAAGCGCAGGTTGGTCAACGGGCGCGCTGGAATCTCGCTGATCGGCGGGTTCTCGGCCAGATCCCAGAACTTCTTGAATTCTGGATAATGGCGAAAGCTGTAGGCCAGCGCTTCTTGACACCAGGTTTCCTCCAGGCAACGTTCGCGTTCCCAATCCTGGCGCAACACGCGGATGTTGTGGGTCAAGAAGAGTTCGCGGTTTTCCATGAGTTCGCCTATCCGGAAGCTCGGATGGAAGAAGCCCTGATAGAGCGTCATGCGGGCGGGCCGGAGCAGGAAATCCAGCCTCTTCGGTCGGAGCTGGAGCATCCGTGGAACATGCTTGTTCCATGCCCAGACATAGCCCTGGATGTCCATGAGATAGGCTGGGAAAGGCAGCCGATCCATCAGCGGCTGACAGATCCCCACCGCCCCAGGCGATCTCTTCAGCCGTGGGCGGTGGCGTGTTCATGATGTAGCCGAAGCGTTCCAACACCTCGACGCGGTCGGTAAATTTCGCATCCAGCGCATCCAGGATGCGATCCAACGTGTCGCGGTTTGGATTGGGCCGCTCGCCAGATTCGTATTTGCCCAGGTTGCCAATGCCAATGCCCGCTGCCAGTTCGACTTTGTACTGGGGCAGTCCCGTCTGTTTGCGCAACTCTTCCAGCTTCTTCCAGCCTGGCGCTTTGATCGGTTGTTCGCTCATCGTGATTATTCCATGTTCTGCTGGCGGATGTTCGGTCTCATGTAACGTAGTCACAGCTGACGAGATCGACGCGTTGTAGGCCGTGTCATCCATTGGAATGCTGGACCGGGCATTTTCCGGCGCGAGCAAATGAAAAGCATGAGTTCGATTTGGGTTGGTGAGTGTACGGGCACGAGGTGGGCG
>JAAUPU010000404.1 GCA_012032975.1 Caldilineaceae bacterium
GCCATGACTCTGCATTTCTAACGAATTCGCTTCCGAAATCTGCCAATATCGCCTGCATATGGGTCGGATTGGCCCCAATCTGAATAGAAACGCCCTCTGTTTGAACGTTTTTCATCAAAAGTAAGGTGATAGGCTCAGCGAGTGAAGGAGATCGAATTGGAAAAGCACGATGATGATCTCAGCAGGTTTGAAGCCGAGGGCGCCGCGCCTTTACCAGTCACAAATGATCAGGGTTACGTCGAAAATGAAGGTGCTCGAATCTGGTACGCAAGTTACGGCTCCGGCGCGCCAGTGATCCTCCTGCACGGTGGCCTCGGCCATAGTGGCAATTGGGGGTATCAGGTTCCTGCATTGGCCAGAGCTGGCTACCAGGTCGTAGCGATTGACAGCCGAGGTCACGGCTGTAGCACGCGCGACGCGCGGCCTTATAGCTACGAACTGATGGCATCCGACGTTTCAACCGTGATGACGGTATTGCATCTTCCGAAGGCGAGTCTGGTTGGCTGGAGCGACGGCGCGTGCACAGCATTAGTTCTTGCTTCGAAAGCTCCGGCGCGGGTCGCAGGCGTGTTGTTCTTTGGGTGCAATATGGACCCGAGTGGCACCAAGGAATTTGTATTCACACCGAGCATCGGACGATGCCTCAACCGGCACAAACAAGACTATGTGCGACTCTCGGCCACGCCGGACCAATTCGACGAGTTTTTCGAAGCGGTTGGCCTGATGCAAAGAACGCAGCCCAATTATTCAACGCCAGACTTGGCGGCGCTCAGTGTACCCGTGACGATTGTATATAGCGAGCAGGATGAATTCATCAAGCGCGAACATGCCGAATATCTCGCTCGGAGCATCCCAAACGCCGAATTTGTCAACCTACCCGGAGTGAGCCATTTCGCGCCGCTTCAGAGGCCTGAGCTATTCAACAGCACAATCCTGGCATTTCTCGGCAAAGTTCTCAAGTGAAGCACGATGTGCGCGAACCAGGCCATGTCTGCGTTCAACGCGGCCCAACACGGCTTGCAGGCGACTTCGCTACGCTCGCTTCGCGGAGCGCCTGAAGCCCACCGTTGGGCGGGCGAGTATAGCATGGCAAATCTAAGGGAGTACGCTAGCAAACAATTCGTTTAGACCGAACGAACTATCATTCCAAAGGAGAATAACATGAACCAGCAAGAAAATATCCAAGTCGTGAATAACCTCTATATGGCGTTTGGGCGCGGCGATATGCCAGCAATATTGAATGTTCTGGCGCAAGACGTGGATTGGCTATTTGTGGGGCGGCCAGAAGATGTGCCCTTTGCGGGTTCGCGGCAAGGACACGAACAGATGATGGAGTTCTTCACCATCGTTGGTCACACCGTAGACGTGCTTGAGTTTGGGCCGCGCGAGATAATGGCGTTTGATGACAAAGTTTTGGTGCTCGGCCATGAGCGCGTTCGTGTCAAAGCCACTGACCAAGTGTTTGAGACGGACTGGGCGCATTTGTTCACTGTGCAAAACGGGAAAATCACCCACTTACGCGAATACTATGATACTGCGACAATGGCAGCGGCTTTTCACGGCCACTGAAAACATATGGCTCACTAACATGCTCTTCAGAGGCCAACCTTTGAACTGACCCCCAAAGACTGGACAGAAAAACGACGATTCTTAATGAACAACGACCTCCTTTGAAGCAAGCTGTTGTAGGTAAGCAGACTCAAACTCGGCGGGAGTGAGATAGCCCAAGGATGAGTGGATGCGCTTGCGGTTGTAGAGGTCGTCGATGAAGCATCCGATCTGGTGGTAGGCATCGTGATAGTTGGCGTAGTCGGACAGATCGACCTCTTCTTCCTTAATGGTGCGAATCAGACGCTCTGCAAATCCGTTCTGCCAGGCTTCGCCGACTTCTGCCATGCTGATGGCGACGCCAGCTTCGAGTAGGGGTTGCACATAAGCGTGAGCCGCATATTGTCCACCTTGGTCGGAATGGTGGATCTCGGGAGTGGACAAGTCCAGTGCTCGCCGAAGCGCTGTGAGCGTGAGTGTCTGGTCCAGGTTTCGTGCCAGATGCCAACCCCGTATGCTGCGGGTGTAGACATCCATGATCACGGCCAGATAGACGAACTCCTGTTGGAGGCGCACATAGGTGATATCCGCCACCCAGATCTGCTCAGGTCTTTCAGCAGTTACACCCAGCACCCGGTTGGGATAGCGTGGGAAGCTATGCGCAGAGTTGGTGGTGCGCATGCGACGTTGCGGCGCCTCTGCTTGCAGATTCATGGCACGCATCAGACGCTGGACTCGCTTCTTGTTCACACGCCAGCTTCGGACGATGGGGCGCATGGCTCCTTGGCTCTTCCAACGCCGCGTATCCGCCTGCTTCAAACCGGGGCTTCCAGTTGTAGAAGGTGCTCTGTGAAACATGGGCTCGCCGACACGCTTCTTCTCGATTACCGGTTTCTTCCCATATCTCAAAGAGCAGGCGACGCTGCTGTGCTGTTGTCGGTGCAAAATAGGTGCGTTTCTTGGTCATAATCGCTCATCTTACGTCAACTTGATTCGTTTTGCCATTCCACCATCATCTTGACCAATACAATTTTTCGGCATATATGCCTTCAATTGCACAAAATTTAGGCTAGAATGCCGCGAAAAGGGAAATCATGGAGCTTACCGCAATTCTGACACCAGCACCCGAGGGGGGCTATGTTGGCCTCAACCCTGAAACTGGGGCAACCACCCAGGGTGAGAGCGTCGAAGATGCCTTATCTAATCTGCGCGAGGCGACGGAACTGTACCTGGAAGAATTCCCGATGACCTTCACGCGGCGTTCATTGCTGACCACCTTTCGTGTAACCGAATATGCCTAAACTGCCGATTGTTTCAGGAAGAGAAGAGATACGGGCGTTGGAGCGATTGGGATTTGTCATGGTAAGGCAGCGCGGTAGCTATTTGGTGATGCGGCGAGGATCATCCGGTTGTGTTGTGCCAAACTGCCCATCAAGCGGTTGCAACGGACGGATGGGGGGAGTTTGTTTGCTTGTTGGGCTTCCACTTGGTGCCGGCTGGGGAGCGGTGATTTCGTCTCCGCAGCCGCCTGCCTCTGAAGCTGAGTGGGGTATGTAACTTGGATCCATAAGTCAAGACAGTGAGTGAACGGGTCAAGAATGAAGTCCCAGCCGGGTGCGATCCGGCTTGCCGGAAGCGCACTATCTTGCCGGCTTGCATGATGTTATAATCGTCCGCATGGGCGTGCTCTCCTACCTGGACTTTGACCTGCAAATCGACGACCTGGGCGATGGCAGTTATCGCGCCTACGTGCTGGCCTCACCAGCCGGCCAAGCTGAGGCCTTCTTCAATCTGCCCTTTTCCGATCTGGAGATCGAGAACTTCTTTCTGCGCATCGGCCGTCCGCGCCGCGGGATACGGCGCATCAACTCGGCTGAGATGAACGAGGCGCGCAAGTTTGGCAGCAAGCTGCACGAAGCGGTCTTTCAAGACAGCGTGCAAGCTTGTCTGCTGCGCAGCATCGACTTTGCTCAACACAGCGGGCAGGGCATCCGGTTGCGCCTGCGGTTGCCGCCTTCGCTCATCGAGCTGCCGTGGGAATACCTCTATGATCCCGCGCAGGATCGCTTCCTCGTCCACTCAACCAGCACACCGGTCGTACGCTATCTCGATCTGCCCCAAGTCGTCAAGCCGCTGGCAGCCGCGCTACCGCTCAAGGTGCTGGTGATGATAGCCGCCCCGCACGATTACCAGCCACTGGATGTGGAGGCTGAGTGGCAAAAGATCAAGACCGCGGTCGCCACGTTGGAAGACCGCGGCCTGGTGCAGTTGACGCGCCTGCCGCCGCCGCAGCAGAAAGGGGCAACTCTGGCAGCCCTGCAACGACAACTGCGCAGCGATACGTTTCAAGTCTTCCACTTTATCGGGCACGGCGGCTTCGACGAGCAGACCCAGGACGGAGTGCTGCTCTTTGAAATGGAGGATGAGCGCAGCCGCCTGGTCAGCGGCAACTATCTCGGCACGCTCCTGCACGACCACCCGTCGCTACGTCTGGCAATCCTCAACGCGTGCGAAGGCGCACGCACAACGCAGAGCGATCCCTTTGCCGGGGTAGCGCAGCAACTGGTCCGCCAGGGCATCCCCGCTGTCATCGCCATGCAGAATGAGATCACCGACGACGCGGCCATCCAGTTGGCGCACGAGTTCTACGACGCGCTGAGCGCCGGCTACCCCGTCGACGCGCGACGATTCAAGAACGAGATCGCGTCGCTGCAAGCCGAATTGGCGATCGACGACGGCCTGCTATGGCGAAACCGCTGACGGCCCGCTCGCTGAGTGACCGCACCCTTTAGGGAACGGCCTCCGTGGCGTACGCTGCCAGCGTGCGAACCGCCCTGGCAAGCGATTCGTTTTTTTTCAACATCGACGCGGAGTGATTCGTTTTTTCCAACATCACGCGGAGCGTGGCGGGCACG
>JAAUPU010000405.1 GCA_012032975.1 Caldilineaceae bacterium
CGCAGACAACCGCCGCGCCGGCCCCGGCAAAGGCCAGGGCAATCGCCTTGCCAATGCCGCGCCCCGCGCCGGTGACCAAGGCGACTTTGTTCAACAGTGGTTGGTCGGTCTGTGCCATGAAGAGATCTCCTTGTGATGGGTGGGTGGGTCGATGACGATTTGGGGTTGAAGCGTGCGACCTTCGTGAACCTTCGTGCAACTTCGTGTGATTTGGTGGAAGACTATTTTCCGGCAATGGCCCAAGAGACGCGCTCCATTTCCGCGCAGCCGATCAACCGGCCAGCGGCGGGTCGGCCATAATAAGCGTCGCGCTGCTCTCGCTTTCTTCGTCCTCATCATCCATGGTCGGCGGACCACCAACTGCCATCAACACGCCAAACATGGCAAACTCGACCACGAGCAGGCCAAAGACCATCACCATCACCACCTGGGGGCCGCGGGCGTCAAAGAGCTGGCCGATCAGCAACGGGAAGGTCATCGCGCCCAGGCTGGCGCCGACCAGGAAGACGCTGGTGATGCTGCCGCTCAGAGCCATGCGCCGCTCTGCCCACGAGATGACCGTGGGGAAGATGGAGGCCATGGCAAAGCCATAGCCAAAGGTGCCGATCCAGACTGCTGTCATCGAAGCGGGAAAGAGCAAGATCAGCCCAACGCTGGCCAGACAGCCGACCAGATCCACCGCCAGGATCGTGCGTGGACGATAGCGCGCGGCTATCGGCACTGCGGCCAGTCGGCCCACGGTCAGCGCGCCCCAGAAAACTGAGGTCAGATACGCGGCTGTCGTGGGCGAAGTCAGGTCGAGAGCGACGGCATAGGTGTAGATCCAGCCGCCGAAGCTGACCTCGGCCGCCACGTAGAGAAACATAAAGACGGCGATCAGCGTGGTCAACGGCACATTGACCGTCACTGCCGCGCCGCCGCGTGTGGCCTGTTGCCGTGGCGGGCTGGGCAGTCGCATCAGCCAGAGCGAAATGGGGAAGATCAGCAACGCCAGCACCCAATAGGCCGCCGTGATACCGCCGCTGAGCAGCACCATCTGCGCCACGATGATCGGTGCGACGAACGCGCCCACGCCAAAGAAGAAGTGCAGCCCATTCATGTACGGGCCAACCCGGCTGCGGTGGATCCAGACCAGCAGCACGTTGCCGCCCACATCGACGCCGCCCTCGCCAATGCCCATCAGGAAGAGGACCAGCGCCAACAGCCAGAGCAGCGACATAACTGGCGCCGCGCCATGGTCACCGCCATGAGCAGAACCGTCGCGGCCATGATTGGGTGACCAGGGAGCCGATCATAGAAGCGCCCGCCCAGGTACGAACCGATCAGGTAGCCGAGAGAACGGCTCGTGAAGAGGAAGCTGATCTGGCCCAGTTCTACGCCTGTGTTTTCCGCCAGACGCGGCAAGGTCGGCCCCAGCGATGCGGCGACCAGGCCGATGGCGATAAACGCGGCGAAGTAGGCATAGGTGGTGGGCATGACCCGGACCGCGCTTGCGGACGGCGCGCCTGTGGCTTTGGCAGAGAGGCTCACTGATCCGCGCCCGATTTTGTGGGAGCTTCCAAGGGCCGAAGCGAGGCTCCTGTTGGCCGCGTGCCCATCGGTCGCCATTTCAGCTCGTCATAGGAAGAATAAGCCACGCCCAGGTGGGGTGTTTCCAGCCGGATGTGGCCGCGATAGCGGGAGTCGAGCGCAGCTTCCAGCACGCCGCTGGTCAAGAGCGTGCGCGCCACCGGATAGGTGGGCGCGCCTGTCACGAACATCTCCTCGGCATTCAGACTCAGGTAGCTGAAATGGGCATGGTTGACCCCATCCTGGAGATGGAATTCGGTGGCTACGATCTGGTCGTCGATGCGCGCCGCATAGGAGAGGCCCTCGACGTAGCCGTTGAGCATCAGCACGCTTCCGATCAGCCCATCGCGATATTCAATCCGAAAAAGCGCGGGATTGGCGCAGTGATCCTCCATACGGCCAGCCGGTCTGTCTTCAATCGTCGCCGCGGCCGCGTCGGCCAGATCGCGCGACCAAAGCCCTTCGTCCGCAGCAGCCCAGACCGCGTCGCCTTCCAGACAGGTCACCGCCGCGACGCCGCTCTCGCCACCTGCGCGGCGTTCGACCATACACTGCAGCACCTCCAGCGTGTGAAAGCCGTAGATGTCCAGACCCGAATAGCCGATGGCCAGCGCCTCCTGGATGGGGGTCTCCGGCGGGTGTTCGAGCCAGGGGTTGCGCCAGGCCAGCGGCAACGACGAACCTGCCATCAAAGGCGCGCCCAGTTGCTCCATGCGCGCCACCATCCACGTGGCATCGGCCCAGTTGTAGGAGAGATGCTTGTCACTGAAAACAGGCGCCGCGCGCCCGCTGGTCGCCATCACACCGCAGATCTGCTCCAGGAAATATTTGCGCGGGTAGAGATGTTGCTCCTTTTCGTTCCAGGCATAATCGCCATGCTCGCCGATCAACAACACGCCGTCGACGGCGAGCGTCTCGCCGCCTAGCGTCAACGCCTTGCGAATGCTGGGGTAGATGGGCACACCATGGTCGGCGGCAAGTTGGCGGCTGCGGTCGCGTTCGTCGAACTGGTCCACGTACATAGAGACGATCTCGGTGCGCGGTGGGATCAACCCCTGGTCGGTGGGGAAGCCTTTGAGAAATTTGGTGACGATGACATCGGCGTGGGAATTGGGGAACCAGGTCGTGATGATGGCGGCGATACGTTTTGGCATGGACATGTCTTTCCTCGTTGCGGGATTGGGTTTGTCGCTGGCAGGGCACATTGTATGCCCGGCTTCCATCGCCTCGCAAGAAATCGCTCTTGACATGCAAGAGCATCGAATGCATACTGATCGTCATTGCGCGTTGAAGCATTGCCATTGCCCCTCGGTGGGTATATGCAGTCGTCAATCGAACGCATTCGCCTGCGTCTGTCTATCGGAGGTGTTTGAGATGGCTGCTCTTCGTACCCGATTCCCTCAACGTTCGCGCACCCACCAACCCGCTGAACCGCTGGCTCACCCGCCGAGTTTAGTGGACATGGCTGTCGATCCACCGAATGTCGCGCAACGCACTCAAGCAGATCCAAGCTTGCTTTCGCCGACCGATATTCTCTATCTGCAACGAACCATCGGCAATGCCAGTGTTGCTCGCCTTGTGACTGATGATCAGACGACCAGGCCCCGCACCCCGATCGTGAAGTCCAACCTCACCGCTGTCCCTACGCAACAGGCAAAGCTGGCGCCTATCCAGCGCAAGCTCAACTGGCAGAATCCCAATTGGTCCAAGGCGCGCCATCTTGACGCCAGCAGCGGCGGCGGCGGTGGTGTTCTCTTCGTGGGCGAAGACAAACTGATGGAAGTCGTGGTCAAGCCGGGTGAGGAATCGAGCATCGAGGGGGCGATGGCCGCAATGCTCATCAACGAATCGACTGAGGGTGGTGGCTTCGACCTGAAAGCGCCTGGACTGAGGGTGGTGACCGCCGCGGAATCCGCATCGATCAAGACCGCACTGACCCCGCTTCTTGGTCAGGCGGGTTCACGCGACACAGACGATTCTAGGAAAGCATTCAAGCAGGCAAGAGCCCAGACTCTCCTTGCACAGCTAGATCAGCCGGGCACAGTCGTGCAGGATCTGGCGGGGGGGCGTGAGTTTGCTGCCGAGACCAAACGCGTTCAGAAGCATACCAAGAAGAGTATGTTCGGAAAACGTGAATTTAGAAAGGAGTCGCCCTTGCGCGTGTTCAAACACCCGGGCGCCTGTTGGCTCTGGGCAAAGCGAGTGCCGTTGATATCTTTACCGGCAACAAGGATCGCCTGCTTGGCATGTACAATCCAGAGAATTTCTTCATCTCACCCACCTCGATTCGATTCATCGACAATATCTGGATGGGAACTAGTGCCAGCAAATTCATGGATACAGAAATGGAAGGACGAGGGGGGGAAGAAGTTCACGGTTACTGCGGACGAGGGAATGGCTACGTGGAAGAAGGACAATCGCGCCAAAGCCCTGGCGGCCAACAACTACAAGGAGATCTGTGATATTGCCTGGGAGTCGATCACGGACAGCGCAGCGCGTGGTCAGCGTAAAGAGGATGAACAGGGTTTCCGAACAATAATGAATGCGAAGTACAAGGAACGCTTCTACAAGTACTTTGGCAAGGGGCTTGTCGAGGGCAAACAGCAACTGATTGCATCCATCGACCGTACCATACAGAACCCGGATCGTCTCGCCGGCCTGGTTCCCGGCGCCAAACAGGAAGATGTCCAAAAGGTCATTTCCACCATGCAGGCGAGAAAGGCCTTCCTGCAGGGCGGTTGATTTTGTGAACCACATTCCGGGAATGGGAGAGTACGACTCGGGTGACAGGAAATGCACCGACCCATTTCCTGAATGCCGCTAGACATAATAAATGATAAAGGGGCGAGTCATTGACTCGCCCCTTTTGTGTTCTTGATTCAAGCGATGCTTCA
>JAAUPU010000406.1 GCA_012032975.1 Caldilineaceae bacterium
AGGCGGGATGGAACCAGGATGAAAATCCCGAAAAAATATCCGGTTCGGTAACCCGTGGAGCTTGAGATGACCGGCGAGAAAAAACTCATCCATCAAAAACGCTATGTAATTGGATATGGGGTCGGAGGTTTTATTTTTGGGGCGTTTTTCCCTGTATTAGGAGTAACGGTCGACTTATGGCATCGCGGGCTATCATTTAGTTTTGAAAACATTTCCTTGATCGTTGCGAGCCAGCCCCTGCACTGGCTTATTCTCACAGCTGTCCCAGTTTTGACCATTTTATCCCTAATCATTGGCAACAGGCAGATTAAATTGATGGTTTTTTCTGAAGGTCTAGAGGAAAAAGTTACAGAGAAAACGAAAAATTATGCAGACGTTATTGACCAATTAGAACATGAAAATGAAGAACGGGCTGAATTAGAAAAAAGTCATTATAATGTTCGTATTTTCAATCCTGCAACCGACACATTTTTGAATAAAGAATTGCATCGCGGTGATCTATTTTCATTCAAAGATAAAAATATGAATTTAGGAAATCAAAGAGACAAAAAACGAAACCTAGATGTAAAAAATTCTCTCTAAATCCTAGTATAAAACTCTTATTCAATTAAGAGAAGAAAAACGCAAAATACAGAAAATTTTGCATGCAATTCTCTCCACGACAGTTTCCGACCTATCTTTAGGTTCAATGCATGGGGAGTAGCACCGGGATGGTCGCGGCACAGGGTGACGCGACATCGACCGGGCAACGGGATTGGCGCGGCGGATGGTGACCGAATTCGGGATGAGCCGCACCCTCGGTCCGCGGCCTTCGGCAAGAAAGAGGAGTTGGTCTTCCTCGGGCGCCAGATCAGCGAACACCGCAATTACAGCGACAAAATCGCTCAACAGATCGACCGCGAAGTGCGGGCGCTGGTCGATGATGCGCACCAGCGCTGTCACCAATTGTTGAGCACCCACTGGCAAAAAATGGAAGCGCTGGTGGCCAGCCTCCAAGAGGTCGAGACCATCAACTCTCCCGAATTTGAGGCGTTGATGCGCGGCGAGGATCCCTTCGCTGGCTCCGAGTCCAAACCGGGACGACCGGTCGATCGCACGGGTTCGGTTGTGGATGGTCAGCCCGCGAGCAGTGGCAAGAAGAGCGACAATGGCCTGGACATTGGGGGCACACTGCCAGCCCCGGCGTAGCAGGCGTTTGTATGGCCGTACGATAGCCTTTGATAGCGAGCAGCAACGTGCGATTGCCAGAACTGAAGCCCCACCAAAATGGACGACACGAGGCCCCGCCCCACAGCAGCGGGGCCTTTCGTGTGCAGACCGAAACCGGACAGACCGCGCAGCCGGGTCCAGTTTCCCGTCCCACCGACTTTCCCGCAGACTATGCGCCACGTTCGCAGGCAGCGATTGTCTACGGCCTCAACCGATTCCGACTGGGCAACAGTTCGCTGATCCGGTGGATCTATACCCTCCTGTTGCTTGTCGCTATTTTCTGGGCGCCGGGATGGTTGCCCGGCGGCCTTTGGGTCAGCGGAGCGGCTCTGATTGCCTTTGGCCTGCTTCTGGTGCGCAGCCGTCGGCTACGCAGGCGCCGTTGTGTACGCTTTGCACCAGCCGAAGCACCGGAGATCGAGAGCAAGAAGCTCCCCCTCGAACGCCAAGATTGCCCTATACACAACCGGACGTTTTTGCGGTGGATGGAAAAGAGCAGGATTTTGCCTATCTGTCCCGGATTTTATCGGCGCTTCCCCACCGGCGAACGGGCGCTGATCTGCTTGGTGCGCCAGCGAACTTTCTGGCGAATTGCCCATTGGCCGGACGAAGAGGTCGGTATGTGGTACATCTTTTTCACCCCCGACGCGGTTGACCAGGTGCAATGGGGGCGGCTCGATTTTGGCGACGCGGCCTGGCCAAGTGTGGCCGTCACCTATGAAGAGAATGTGCCCGCACAAGGACGCTTTCGCTCGGCTCAACTGCGCCGCGAGATCGCCTATTTAGCGTGTCCGAACGAAGCCGACGCCCAGAAGATCTGGGCAGACCTGATGAGTGACCTGGCGGGTAAACGGGTGGGAATCTCCGTGGAGCAGCGGTGATAGCCAATGGAATCCTCTGCGCACGCCGCGAGTGAACGTCCAACCTGGGACGAGTATTTCATGGATATCGCGTTTACGGTTGCCCAGCGCAGCACCTGCGACCGCGCCCATGTCGGCGCTGTGCTGGTGCGCGACCGACGGATGTTGACGACCGGCTATAATGGCGCGCCAGCCGGGTTGCCCATTGCGACGACGTGGGCCATTTGATGGTGGATGGCCACTGCGTGCGCACCCTCCACGCCGAGCAAAACGCGATCATCCAGGCAGCGCTACACGGCGTCAGCATCCAGGGCGCAACCGCGTATGTCACCCACCAGCCCTGCCTCACCTGCGCCAAGATGATCATCAACGCCGGCATTCAAAAGGTCGTCTACGCGGGCAACTATCCCGATGCCAACAGCCTGGAATTCCTGAATCTGGCGGGCTTGGCCCTCCTTCACCTGCCGCGCAGACGCCCGGGCGACAGCGTCTACCATCCCCAGTAGAATCAACGATCAAGAGTGCCAGAGCCATCGTCTCTTTCGGCCACGAATGGCGCGCACTTTCGTTGGGTTGTTCGGGTTGCTTGTGTCGTTCATGGGAAATCGGGCAGCGACCAAAAATGCTTTCCACTTCTTCACACCGTCTGAATATTCGACAACTATACTGGTCCGTACAGGCTCGATTACCTGACTTGCAAGCCGGCGGCTTGACCGTGACGACTGTACAACATTGACCACACAATTTTTGACCATGCAAAAACTGATCCGACTGATGCGCAATCCAATAAGCTGGGCCGTCGTTCTGATCGTGGTCGGTTTCGTCGTCGCACTGATCTATGGCTCGCGCACCGTTCGTTCGTACCGTCAGCTTCAATATGCGACCGAGCAAGGCTTGTTGGATGGCAGCGCCAGCATCGATGCCATTCAACCGTGGATGACCGCACGCTATGTGGCCGTTGCCTATGCAGTGCCGGAAGAATTTCTCTTTGCCGCGCTCGATATTCCGTTTGACCGCCGCAACAGCAACGACCCTTTGGGCAGGCTCGACCACGGGTTTGGCGATGGACCGCCGGCAGATGGGGAGCCGCCGGCCATCCTGACGGCCGTCGGCGAAGCAATCCAGAGCTATCGCGAACACCCAGTTGCAACGGGGTTGCGCGATATCCGTCCGTGGATGAGTCTCCAGTACATCGCCAACAGCACGGGTGTACCGGTGGCTTATCTTTTCGGGCAGATTGGCGTTTCAGCGACTGACAACGCATACAAGCCGCTGGATCTATTGGCGGCAGAGCAGCATTTCGAAGGCGGACCACGCCGCCTTGTTGATGCACTCCGGGACGCATTGGAGAGCTACGAGGCCCAAAGAGTGACGGTGGCAGAGATCAGTTCCCAGGTCTTCACCTGGCTTGTCACCTATGGTTCGCCTGTGCTGGCCGTGGCGCTCTTTGTGGGTGCGCTGGGTCTTCCCCTGCCGGGCACGCTCTTTGTGCTGGCGGCTGGCGCATTCGTCCGCCAAGGGGTGCTAGACCCGATCTCGCTGTTGCCGTTGGCGCTGGTGGGGGTGGTCATGGGTGATCTGGTCAGCTTCGGTCTGGGCCGATTGGCGCGCACGAGTATCGAAAACCAGTCTCAGCGCTGGCCGTCCCTGGAAAAGGCCAGCGACTATTTTCGCCAGCGCGGAGGTGTTGCAGTCTATCTGACCCGCTGGCTGATCACACCGTTGGCGATCCCGGTCAATCTGGCTGCGGGCAGCAGCGGCTATCCGTTGGGCAGGTTCCTCGTCTTTGACCTGGCCGGTGAGATGACATGGTTGCTCTTGATGGGCGGCGCCGGGTATGCGGTCGGCAGCTCGTGGGAGGTGATCGGCGATTTTGTCGGCGATTTCAGCGGCCTGCTGCTGGGCATTGGCTTGCTGGGATTCGGCCTCTACATCGCGTTCCGCTGGTGGCGCAGGCCCGCCGTTGTCGAACAAGGACCACAGATCGCGACGGCAGAGGCTAATGCAGGAAAATAACGATCCACGAAGCCACGACACTGTACACGAAGATCAAGGGGATGGCTTGCTGTTCGTTTGCGCCCAATGGCGGTTGTCTTCCAGTCGCGCTTCGTGGACGCTCTGTATCCTGGACTCGCCTGAGTTCCAAACATCTATCCAGACGGAGTCAACCACGTGATGCAAGTACGCTTTGGCTATCGAGATGTGATCTATCCCAGCCAGGAAATGGGCGAGCTGCGCGACAGCCGCGATCTGCTGGATGACGTCGTCGGTTTGCGCGCCCGCATGGCCGAGGAAGGCTATCTGCTGCTGCGCGGCCTGATCGATCGCGAGAAAGTCCTGACTGCCCGACGCACCGTGATGGAACACATTGCGGCGCAGGATGCGCTAACG
>JAAUPU010000407.1 GCA_012032975.1 Caldilineaceae bacterium
TTTGAGATTGGTGATCGGTAGGCGCAGCTATACGTCGCCGCAAACCAGTTCCGAGCCGCCAATCTCCAGTCTCTAATTTCCCCGTCGCGCCCCCACCATCTGAATCGCCACATCGATCGCCGCCAGCATACTTTCTTCGCTAGCCATACCCGTACCCGCGATATCGAACGCGGTGCCGTGGTCGACGACGTGCGGATGATGGGCAGGCCCATGCTCACGTTGACGCCGCTGTCGAAGGCCAGCACTTTCATGGGGATGTGGCCCTGGTCGTGATACATTGCGACGACGATGTCGTATTCCCCTTGACTGCACGCAGGAAAACCGTGTCCGGCGGCATGGGGTCGGAGACAGTCACGCCACGCGCCCGCGCCGATTCGATGGCTGGCACGACCTCCCGCGCTTCTTCATCGCCAAATAGACCATTCTCGCTGGCGTGCGGGTTCAGCCCCGCGATGGCGATGCGCGGCTGGGCAATCCCCAACGCCAGACAGGATTGTTGCGCCAGATCGATCACCTCGCCCACGCGCTCGCGTGTGACGCGGCGGATGGCCTCGGCCAGCGACACATGGGTGCTGACATGAACCACACGCAACTTCGGCCCGACCAGCAACATGCTGACCCGTTCGGCGCCGGTGCGCTCGGTCAACAACTCGGTGTGGCCTGGGTAGAAATGGCCGCCCAGGTGCATGGCCTCTTTGTTGAGCGGTGCGGTCACGACAGCGTCGACGTCGCCCGCGGTGGCCAGGTCACAGGCGCGGAAGACATACTCGACTGCGGCTCGCCCGGCTTGGGCGTTGACCTGGCCCGGCGTGATGGTCGCGGGATCGGCGTTGTGCAGGTCGAGCAGAGTAAGCAGCCCGGCACGATAGCTCCCGTCGCTCGGCCGCTCGACCGTTTCGACAGCCAGGCACTCGCTTCCGGTCCATGTGGATGCTCGCTCCAGAATACGACGGTCGCCGATCACAAGCGGACGGCAACCTTCGTAAACGTTCGCATGGGCCAACGCCTTCACCACCACCTCGGCCCCCACACCGGCCGGGTCCCCCATCGTGATTGCGAGCAACGGGCGTTGATTCTTGGTCATTTTGTACTCCACTCTGTTATGCACTTGAACGACGGGGCTACCGTTTCATCGTCATGATCTGTTGCTGGTTTCAGAATCGATATGTCGAATCAGGGCTTCAACCTCTTCGATCACCTTTAATAGGTTTGGCTCGGTGAAGCTCATGCCTGGCGCTGGAATGCGGTTCCGTTTGATGTCAGGTGGCACATGCTTGTGGTGTGGATGGGTTGAGGCTAACGAGGAATCATACGGATGTGGGAAATCGTCATACCAATATAGTCTCTCATGTCCCCGATATACCTCGTAACCGTATGCTGAGATCAAGGAGCTGTCAAAGTCCAGTTCCTCTCGCATACGCAGACGCAATCCGGCCTTGAACCAGACTTCGCCCTCCGCAGTCCCACTGTATGGACTAGCGGGCCAGACGCTGACGGTGGAACGCTCCACAGAAGGACGGGCCAATGTCTCAGCCACAAACCGGCTATAGGCGGCCAATGAGTGAAGATGATGGGCGGCCATTAATAAACAGGCTGGAAGCGAAGCGAATCGGTGATATCTTGCGTTCTCATCTGTGTATCATACTGATGCTTGCGACGCAGCCAAGTCTCGTAGATCCCTTTCCAACGGCTGAAATCGTGGCGGGTTTCGTCGTATTCGTCATAGCGTTCCAGTTGTCCCGTCATCAATGCCTGGTAGAAATTCTCACTCAAAATGCCATATTTTTCTTCGTAGAGGGTCAGTCGCCGTTCTAGTAGCTTCATCTCGACAACCAATTCATACACTTCCATCTCAACCTCTCTTTCGATTTCCCAGCGCAGACGAATCTGCGTCATGTGCTTTCGACCGTTAAACCCGGATGATTCGGCACATTACAGCCCGTTGTTCCCCTGAAAAGAGCCATGTAGTTGCTGCGGTGCCGGTAGACGACGAAATGCAACCGCTCCGGTACTCGTATCGTCACTGCGTCCGAAACAATACGTCATTCCTGACCCCTTTCGTTATCTGCCCATCACCCCGCCATCCGCACCCCGTCCTGCAAGAACGGTACATCCATCCCCCACGGCTGGCCGGTATCTGGCCGCAAAATATGTTCCGCGGAGTATTGGGCCAGATAGACGCGGCGCATCTGGTCGGAGGTGTTCGGCCCGCTGCGGTGGAAGGTGACGCTGGAAAAGGCCACGATGCTGCCGGCGGGCACAATCGCCGGCTCTCCTGGGTCGTCGCCAAAATAGCCGACCTTGTCATTGCTGCCCGCCTCGATCTCATGATCGACGATCTCTCGCGTCGGCGCGCGGTCGTAGGGCAGCACGAAGACCGTGCCATTTTCCAGGGTCACATCATCCAGCGCGCACCAGCAGGACAGATAGGGTGCGTGGATCGGACCACCGCCCGCCTTGACGTAGCCGGAATCCTGGTGCCAGGAAAATTTCATGCCGATCTCCGGCGCCTTTACCACATATTGCTCGTGAAAGAGGTAGACTGTGTCGCCCAGCAGCGCCCGGGTGACCTCGGCCATCGTATCGCCGAAAAGAAACTGGGTCACCAGCGGACTTTCCAGATAGCGGCGCGAGACAAAATAGCGACGGTTGCGGTGGCTGATGCCGAGCACGTCCGTGCCCTTTTCGTCCATCTCCGCGTGCATCATGTCGATAAATCTGCCACATTCGTTGCGCAGATCTTCCAACTGCTGCGCGGGGATCACGTTTTCCAAAATGCAATAGCCTTGCTCATGATATTGGGCGACCTGTGCGGGGCTGACCAGCATGGGTTTCTCCTTGCCTGTGGGTGGACTGAATCTCTCGCCCATCCTTGCGGATGCGGGCAGAATGGGGCAAAATAGCGCCACGACCACCATTATAACCCATGACCCACACTCCCCATCGCTGGCCATTGATCCGGCGACCAGACCCAGGAGAAATTGTGCAGAAAACTACGCTAGGACGAACCGGACTTGAAATCAGCAGGCTGGGCGTTGGCCTGGCCGAGATCGGCTTTGAACTGAGCTTCGACCAGCAGCAAGAAGCCAGCGACGTGCTCAACAACGCGCTGGACGCCGGCATCAATTTTCTCGATACAGCCGCCTGTTATGGCATCAGCGAGGAGCTGATCGGGCGCACCATCGCCCACCGCCGCGAGGAGTATGTGCTGGCCACCAAATGCGGCCATGTCGCCGGAGATTATGAAGGCGAAGCGTGGAGCGCCCAGACCATCAGCGACAGCATCGACCGCAGCCTGGTGCGGATGAAGACCGACCGGGTGGATCTCGTTCAGCTTCATTCGTGCGGCGTGGATGTGCTGGAAGAGGGTGAAGCCATCGAGGCGCTGCTGGCCGCGCAGAAGGCGGGCAAGACCCGCTTCGTCGGCTACAGCGGCGACAACGAAGCGGCCGCGTGGGCGGTCGAAAGCGGCATCTTCGACACGCTCCAGACCAGCTTCAACCTGGTCGAACAGCGGGCGCGCACCCGCCTTTTTGACAAAGCCAAGGCGCAAAAGATGGGCATCATCGTCAAACGACCGATTGCCAACGGCGCGTGGGGTGTCGCGCGCAGCCCCAGCGGCTATGCCGATGAATATTTCCGCCGCGCCCAGGTCATGGCCAAGGAAGGCCCGATTCCAGGCGCGCCAGACAGTCGCATCCTGCTTGCGCTCGGCTTTACCTTCGCCCATCCAGAAGTGAACACCGCCATCGTCGGCACCCGCAACCCTGCCCACATGAGGTCCAACATCGACTGGGTTGAAAACGCCCTGCCCATCGATCCAGAAGCCGTCGCCGAACTCCACCGCCGCTTCGACCGGTTGGGCGGCGACTGGGAACAGAAAGGTTAAACAAGCGAATCGCATGGCCACTCACTCCACGAGCAACGGCGCCTCACCCGTGCCGGTCGATTCAGACGATCTCAGTCTGTACGATGTGCAGACCCACGCAGCAGGACCGGCCGGCTCCGCTGCCGCTGGATGACGAATTCCTGCTCACCGCACCCAGCGGAGACATCTTTGGGCTGAGCCAGGACGCGGGCATGGGCTGGAACCCCGACCACCTGCGCCGCCGCGAGTTCCTCATTCTCAGTACCCAGGGCGGCATCCGCGCACCGGATGGCAGCCCATCGCGCTGGGCTACCACACCGGTCACTGGGAAGTAGGTCTGCTCATGCAGGCCGCGGCGGAAGAGTTCAGCCGCCTGGGGACGATTCCCTTTGCCGGCTTTGTCACCGACCCCTGCGATGGCCGCAGCCAGGGCACCGTCGGCATGATGGACAGCCTGCCCTATCGCAACGACGCCGCGCTGGTCCTGCGCCGGCTGATCCGCTCGCTGCCGACCCGTCGCGGGGTTCATGGGCATCGCCACCTGTGACAAAGGTCTGCCCGCCATGATGCTGGC
>JAAUPU010000408.1 GCA_012032975.1 Caldilineaceae bacterium
GGCCGTTCGCCAGCGCGGACGCATCAGGATCGAGAGCAGCCACGCGGTCAGGATCACGACCAGCACGACACGGCAGTCGGCGAAGAATTGGTTCCACGCCACGTTGAGCTTGTACGAGTGGGCGGCTCTCTGCTGCTCGATCACCGGCAGGTTGTCGAACGCCGCCGGTTCCATCGCGCGGATGTAGACGCCGTTGATCCACTCCAGCTTGGGGTAGGGCAGGGCCGCTGCGGTCGGGTTGATCTGGCTGACATCAAAGCGGGCAATGGCCTCGTCGCGGGTGAAGATTTCCCGCTCGGGGTCGAAGTTCCAACCCACGTTGACCAGAAAATTGAACATGGCCTCGGGCAGGTAGCCAACCTCGATAAATTCGTGGACCAACGCCAGATATTCTTGCCGGCAACGACCTGCTTGCGTTTGCTCATCTTGCCTTTGCCGCTGGGGTCGAGGATCACCGGCAGGTGGATGAACTGGGGCGATTCCCAGTCAAACGCGGCATAGAGCAGCACGTGCAGCGGCGCCGACGAGATCCACTCTTCCCCACGCAGGACGTGGGTGATCTCCATCAGGTGGTCATCCACTACCACGGCCAGATGATAGGTCGGCATGCCATCGCTTTTGAGCAGCACCGGGTCCATCACCTGGCTGTTTTCCACCTCGATCTCCCCGCGGATCAGGTCGTGAACCGCGGTGGTTCCATCCAGGGGCGCGGCGAAACGCACCACCGATGGGCGTCCCTCCGCCTCGAACGCGGCGCGCTCCTCTGCGCTCAGATAGCGATGGCGGCGATCATAACCCTGCACCTGACCTCTGGCGCGCTGCTCGGTGCGCATCGCCTCAAGCTCCTCGGCGGTGGCATAACAGCGGTAGGCGTCGCCCTGGTCTATCAATTGTTGGGCATACCGGCCATAGATCTCTTTGCGTTCGCTCTGGACATAAGGCCCATAGGGACCGCCCACATCAGGCCCTTCGTCCCAGTCCAACCCCAGCCAGCGCAGGCTCCGTTTCACATCTTCCAGGCTGGCTGGGTCGAAGCGTTTTTGGTCGGTGTCTTCGATGCGCAGGATGAATTGGCCGCCAGTGTGACGGGCATGGAGCCAACCAAAGAGCGCCGTGCGCAAGCCGCCCAAATGGAGGTAGCCGGTGGGGCTAGGCGCAAAGCGTACGCGAGCGGGAATGGAAGAAGAAGCCATCGTTGAAATCCTTGCCTACCTGACTGAGATCGGGTCGAATCACGAACGGTTAGCCTACCACAGCGCTCGCGCCCACGTCAATTGGCAAAGGCTGAGTTCGCCTGTACTATGTTGGACAACGACCACGCGCTGTTTGATGGAGCCGCCCGGATGCCCGATCAAAGCGAACCACAACCCGCCCCCATCTTGACTCCCTATGCACGCCAGTTTTTTCTCTGCGCAGCGGGCAATTGCGCGCCGCGTGCCCAGGCGCAGCAGCTTCAGCTTGCCTTCAACCGTCTGGCCCGGCGCTTTGGCATCGAACGCCTCAGCAACCCCCATCGCGTGCGCTGCATGTTGAGCGGCTGTCTCGGCGTCTGCAGCAGCGGACCTATCGCGGTCGTCTACCCCGAGGGCATCTGGTACCACCTTTTGGACGAGGCGCGGCTGGAACGGATCTTCCGCGAACATCTGCTGGACGGCCATCCGGTCGAGGAGTACATCTTCCATCGGCTCTTTCCGCTTGGCCAGGAGCCAGGCTACGCGCCAGCGGCTCGGGGCGACGCACCCTATCAGCCATCTGAGCTAGAGGTGTTGGCCGAGTCGGCGGCGCGGGAGGCCGCCAAGACGATGGCCGAAGCCCCGAACAGCCGTGGCGTCCGTAGCCGCGGCCAGATCGGCCAGGTGCTTGTCTATCAGGGCGCGGCGGGCCGCGACGTGGCTGCGCTTGGCGTGTTGATGCGGGCCAGGGCGCGCCAGATGAAGGCCGCCGTGATTCATTTTGGCGAAGAGGATCGCGCCGCGCGCAGCCTGGCCAACGTGGCCGAACAGATGGGCGTGGTGCATCTGACCATGGGGCGAGATTGGTCGCAGGCCGAGAGGTTTATTGAAGAAAGCGAGTTGCAGCTTCTCTGTCTGAACGACCTGGACCGGGCGCTGGATCTGGGCGCACTGGACGAGTTTCTGGAGTGGCTGCAAAAGAGACGGTCGCCCGGTCTGCACTTGCTGATCGTCGGCTCCCAGCTGCCCGAGGCCATTGTGCAGATCGCCGACCTGGTCCAGCCATTCCTGGCCGCTGACACCGCATCCCGCGCCCCATCCCCGGCCATTCGACTTCTAGGCTGCTCCCAACAAAACGCTTGCCCGCAGATTGCGCAGACGAGAGAGATTCAATCTGCGTCCTCTGTGGATGGCTGTCTTGCCCCTCTTTGCGGATCGCCGATGCCATTGATCTGCCGTCGAATCTGCATCGAGAGCCGGCCAAAATCGGCCTCGCCCATCTGTTCGATCGTGCGCGGGCGCGGCAGGTCG
Organism: Caldilineaceae bacterium; assembly: GCA_012032975.1. The sequence continues at coordinate 2,484 of JAAUPU010000408.1, forward strand.
ATGGCGACATCGGCGACCAGCCGACCGGGCCGCTCGCTGAGCACGATCACCCGGTCGGCAAGAAAGACTGCTTCCGGGATGCTGTGGGTCACCATCAGCACCGTCTGGGCTTGCAACGTGTGGACCTCCAGCAGCTCCAGGTTGAGCCGCTCGCGCGTCAGCGCATCGAGCGCGCCAAACGGTTCGTCCAGCAAGAGCAACTTAGGGTGATGGATCAGCGTGCGCGCCAGCACGACCCGCTGCCGCATTCCACCGGACAACTGTTTCGGATAGGCGTCTGCAAAGTCGTCCAGCCCGACCAGCCGCAACAGATCGAGCGCTGTGGCATGGTCCGATGGCTCGGTCCGCCCCTGCTTGATCTCGATGGGCAAGAGTACATTTTCCAGCACCGTGCGCCAGGGCATTAGGTTGGTCTGTTGAAAGACAAAACCGATATCGTCGTGTGGCTCGCTCAGCGCTTCGCCCTGGAAGCGGACCGCGCCGCTGTCGGGATCCAAGAGTCCGGCGGCGATGCGCAACAACGTGCTCTTGCCGCTGCCGCTCGGCCCCAACAGGCAGACGAACTCGCCAGAACTGACCCCAAAGCTGACCCGGTCCAAGGCATGGACTGGCGTCGGTCCGGCGACGAACGCCTTGCTGATGTCGCGCAGCCGCAAGAGCGGCTCCAGCGGGGCGGCTCGGCGCCGGTTGGCTGTGGCGGGTGGGTCGATGGCGCGACCGATGGCGCGAGCGATCCAGAGCTGACGCTCACGGCACGAACTCGTTGGTAAAAAGTTCATCGACGGGCAGCTCTTCCGCCGCATCGACCTGCCACCAGTCCGCTCGCTTGCATCAGCTTGACCACCGCCTGCCAGTCCGCGGTCTGGCTTTCGCCCAGGCGGTTGGAGGCCAGCGGTTGCCAATAGTCGAGCACGGCATCAAAGACGGCGCGATTGGCAGCGCGATTGTCACCGTCTGCTTCAGGCACGGCTTGCAGCGCAATCTCGAAGGCTTCGTCTGGGTTGTCCAGCGTATATTGGATCGATTTCAGCGTGGTGCGCACCATCTTTTTAACCAACTCGGGGTTCTCTGTGAGCAGCGACTCGCTGGTAACCAATCCGTTGGCGGGCAAGCGTAGATGGTCGTCCAGGCTGATCTGTGTGGTGTCGATGCCTTCCTGCGCCAGCACAACAGGCCCGTTGACGCCGTAGTCCACCGCCGCGTCGACCAGGCCTTCGCTGATCGCCGCGGCCTGGGTGAAGCCGATGCTTTCCATCTGAATATCGCTCTCGTCGAGGCCGGCCACCTGCAATATGCCGCGCAGCGCCACGTAGGATGCGCCAAACGGTCCGGGGATGCCGACCCGCTTGCCGGCCAGGTCGGCAGGCGTGGCGATCTCAGCCTCACTCTTGGCGAAGATCACCACCGGGAACCGGGTGTACCAATTCATGACATAACGCACCGGCAGACCCTGTGCACGGCCCAACACCACCTGGTCGCCGCTGCCGATCATGAACGGGATGTCGCCGGTGCCGACCAGCTTCAGGTAGTCGTTCTCGAAGCCATATTCCAGGCTGACGTCCAGACCCTCTTCTGCATAAAATCCTTGCTCAATGCCCACATAAAAGGGCGCAAACTGCACGTTGGGGACGAAGCCCACCCCCAGCTTGACCGGCGTCAGCCCTTCTTCACCCGCGTTCGCATCCGCCGGTTCAGAAAGCGGCGCCAAGCCCTGGCCGCAGCCCGCCAATAAGAGCGTCAATATCAGAAGCACGCCGAACACTCGTTCGCCGAACACTCGTTCGCCGAACAGCCGCATACCACTGGCCGCCGACAAAATCTGGGCCGCCATCGGCCTACACATCTGGTCACAAAAAGTTCGTCTCATGGTTCCTCACCTCATGAGTAATATCGTCGATGGATCCGCGTGATCGATATGCGTCCGCTGCCGCTTCGGCTGTGCTACTCCCGCCAACGCA
>JAAUPU010000409.1 GCA_012032975.1 Caldilineaceae bacterium
TGGTCGTAACGACTGACCCCTTCGGCCAAGTCCGGTCGTTCGCGCAACGCCCGTCCGATCAGCCGCTCGCTGCGCCCCCCACCGTAGAGCGCAGCGGTGTCGATCAGGTTGCAGCCGGCCTCCAGCGCAGCGTGAACGGTGCGCACGCCCAAGGCCTCATCCATGTCTTCAACCAATTCCTCGTAGCCAACCGCCGATGGGTTCATCACCGGGATGCCGGTAAATGCCGTGCCCAGGCCGACGATAGTGACCTGGATATCTGTCCGGCCAAGCCGCTTGGTCTTCATAGTTGTTCCTCGTTATTCCTCTCGCGTGCTGGTTTTGGCGAATGATCCTGGTCGGATTGTAACGGACCTGCCACAGTTGTCAATCATGCAAAAAGGGGCAGCACATCTGTGCTGCCCCCCCTTTGTTTCAGGTCGCTCTCTGGGAAGTTCATCGCCCGGAGACGACGCTGCACCGTAGCAAGAACCTGAGATGGCTACTCGGCGATGGCGAAGATCATCTCCAACTGCATCCCGATCTCCAACTGACCCGGTTCGATGGGTGCGCCGCCGCCGCCACCCAACTGTCCCATCGACATCTCTGAGAATTGGCCCGTGTAAAATCCGCCCTGGCTGCCGATGATCTCGCTGACGCTGATGATTGGCCCCAGCGTGACGCCGGTCAGTTCAGCGAGTTCAGCCGCCTTCTCCGTGCCACGTCGACCGCCTTTGCGCGTGCTTCAGACTCCAACTCGGTCACACTCTCCCTGAAGAATTGGACCCCGAAGATGTTGTTGGCGCCCGCTTCGACGGCTGCATCCAACACTTCGCCGACGCTATCCAGGTCGCGGATGGTCACGCTGACGTTGTTGGATACATGGTAGCGGGTCTCATCCTCGGAGAGCGGACCCTCTGGACCATATCGCTCGGCCCAGACGCTGAAGCCAGAGGTCTGGATATCTTCCGAGGCAACGCCGTTTTCCTTCAGCGCCGCGAGGATCTCTTCGATCACGATCTTGTTCTCGGCGCTGGCTTCAGAGACCGAAGGCTGGATGATCTCCACGCCGATGTTGGCCTGTGCCACATCGGGCTTGGTCTTCACTTTGCCCTGCCCCACCACCGTAATCGTGCGCGGCAATGTCACCGATGTTTCCGTCTCCTGGGCGCTGACGGGCGTCGCCACCGATAGATAGCTGCCGGCGCCAACCAGGGCCAACGTGAGAACGGCGACGATCAAAAACACTTTACTCTTCATGGTTGTTTGCTCTTTCTCGATGAACGGAACGATTCGAATGGCCCATGCGCTGCGCGGCTGGCAGCGAACGTGGGTTCAAGCTGCATGACGTGAGAGCTTACAAGAATGTTCCGTTTGCACATGGGAGCGGAGCGCGCGCGGCGTCATGGTCGGAAGACCATGCCCGCCACCGTAACGACCGACGTCCCTTGCTCATCCGCAGGACAGGTCGCGTAGCCAGCCCGGTGACCGGAGACGACACCCAGCAGGCGCATGGTCAGGTAGATGGGCGAGACGCCGCAGACGTTGTTGCGGTCCTGCACGCGTTTGATGGCCGAAAAGAAGCCCTCTGCATCGCCTCGCTGCATGTGGTCGATCAGCGTTGCATCTGCTTTGGCCAACTGCTCACGTTTTTGCGGATCGAGCGGCTGGCCGCCGAAAGCCGGCCCCACATGGGCCAGATCGCCCGACGCGACCACCACGACCTTGCGCCCGACCATCTGGCGGCGCAGTGTATCGAGCACGTCTTGAATTCCCGGCTCGGTGGCAGGCGTCGCGCCGTTCAAATAGAAGGGGTGGAAAGAACCAACCAGCACGGGCAGCAGATCGACCGACTGGCCCCGGCGCATGTGATGCAGCCAGACCGCGACCAACTCCAGCGAGTGTTCGCCGCGGTGGCGAAGTTCGCCGGCAAAGGCCGCCCGCTCGCCGATGGTCTCAACCAGCGCGTCCACCAACGGTTGGGCCGTCGGCAACACGCCGTAGGGCGTCGCATAGTTCTGCCGGGTCAATGTAAAGGGGTCGCTGCCGTAGTGGTCGGTGCCAAAGGCGATGACAAGGTCGGCGTCGCGCACCTCTTCTGCCACGGCCTGCCACGCCTGGGCGTAAACCGCGCCCCCGCGGGCATAGTCGATGTGCGGGCTGAGCAGACCGATACGCTCCGGCTGGGTTGCTGTTGGACGTGTGGGGGGCGCATGGGCTCCGGTTGCCTCCCTCAGCCAGCCATCAAGCAGTGGGGCCAACTCGGTTGGTGCGGCGGGGTACCCTTGGCCCGCGATCAACGGCGGGCGAAATGGCGCGGATCGGTACGCTCGCAGCGCACGCTGGCGCGCTTTCTCGGCCTGTGCGTTGTCCAACAGGTAAGCCCGGTCGAGCGCGGCCAGCAGTCGTTCGACCAATTCGACCTCGACCGGAACGCCATATTGGCGCGAAAATGCAGCGGCCATCTGCGCAGGGCTGTGATGGCCATCGCAAAAAGCCAGCACCGCTGCCAGGGGTTGGGGCGCCAGCACCGTCTGCTCGCTGAGCTGCAGCGGGTCGCGCAGCAGGAGGTATGGGTGGCCGTTCTGTTCGTAGGGGCGGATGTCCAACGAGCGCAGTTTGGGATGGGTGGTCATGGTCGATGTTGACACCTTTGCGGATCAAGAAAGCCCCTCCGTTTGCACAGAATGACACGGCGGGTCAGCGAAATCTGGAAAATTGCATCAACTACTGCACGAATCAGCGAGGCAGTCTAGCGTACGAGAAATGGGACCGCAAGTACTCGTATTCGTTGGACGCACGATCTACGCTAGACGAATCCAAAATAAAGAGCATCCACAAAGGTACACGAAGTATTGACCTGTTCTTCGTGTACCTTTGTGTACCTTTGTGTGACTTGGTGGACAGTACTTTTCCTGCTGTGGCCTTAGACGTAGAGGGTAGAGGGTGGTAGGATGTCCCAATGATTCTGAGCGCCAAGGACAAAGACACTGAGAATCTTTGAATCTGAACGCGAGCTGAGACTGAACAAGACAGGAGACCACCATGGCATACTACCTCGTGACCGCGCGGCCACGCGCAGACCAACTGAATGACCTGACCGCCCAGCTTGGCGAAGCGGCCTTCGTGGATTTGCGGCCCTTTGGCCAGTCGCTGACCAAGGGCCTGCTCGGCGCGCGCTGGCAATCTGAAGGAGTTGCGATCTGGGAAGAGGAGGACTACTGCTCGCCGCCGCTGGCTATGGAGCGGGCCGCGGTGCTGGACGCCTACTTTGACGACATCCAGGTCGAACGGGTTGAGCGGGATGAGGGGTGGCAGCGGATTCAGGATCTGCCGCGCATTTTCCCGAAGGTGGCCGATGGCGCGACCGATTCGGTAGGGGTATGAGGTGCGGCGAAGAGGACCACAATGGTAACGCGAGAACCCCGCGCCGCACCTCGTACCCGCCGCTGTCCAATACCGCTGTCCACTACAATCGGAATCCGAATGGCGAGCACGAGGTGGAACGGACAGAACGTGAGCGCATGATTGTGGTCTGCCGTTCCACCTCATGCCCCTACTGGCCATAGACATTCGTGTAGCGGTCGTGCAGCGCAGCGACGTCCGCGCGCGGAATCACGTCTGGCTGACCCAACTGCAACGCCAGATGCACCGTCTTGGCCACATCCTCGACCATCACCGCGGCCTTGACCGCGGCGCGCGCGCTCTTGCCCACGGTAAAGACGCCGTGGTTCTTGAGCAGCACCGCGGGGCAATCGCCGATGTGGTCGATCACCTGTTGGCCAATCGCTTCGCTGCCGATCAATGCAAAGCCGCGCACGGGATCTCCATGCCGAATTCGTCGGCGATCGCGGTCAGATAGACCGGGATCGATCGGCCCAGCGCGGCGAACGCGGTGGCGTAGGGCGAATGGGTGTGGACGATGCCATTCACGTCTAGTCGGTGGCGATAGATATAGAGATGGCTGAGGGTGTCCGACGAAGGCTTGAGCGTTCCCTCGACGACGTCGCCTTCCAGGTCGACCACCACATGATCCTCTGGCCGCAGGTCGTCGTACATCACGCCGCTGGGTTTGATCACGACCAGGCCGCTCTGCGGGTCGCGTGCGCTGACGTTGCCCGAGGTCCAGACGACCAGCTTCTCCTTGGGCAAGAGCATGTGCAGGGCGCAGAGTTCTTCTTTGAGTGGTTCTAGCATTCTGGCTTCTCTTTTTCATTGAGAGAGTGGCGACTGGCGATTCGAGATTCGTTGTGACCGATCTCCAATCCCCAGTCGCCACTCTCGTCACTCTGGCATTTCACGCAGTCAACACTTCGCGACGCAATTCGCGCAGCCGCTTCATCACGTCGTTCTCCCCGCGGCCAAAGTAGTCGTAGAGCTTCTTGTATTCGGCATAGAGCCGGTCGTAGATCGCGACATTTTCCGGGATTGGCCGATAGACCGCCTCTTGCAGACCGCCCA
>JAAUPU010000410.1 GCA_012032975.1 Caldilineaceae bacterium
CAAATCCAGACGGCTGATGGCCCACGTTCAGGCTGAATGTCTGGGTCGTCCGGGCATGTTTATCCTTCATGCCCGCAAAGCCAACATTGCCCACAGAGATGCCAAAGAGTCGAGCCAGTTGCGCCTGCAACTCACGGGTCGTAGCGCCGACCTTGGTCAGCGAAACGTACAGATGTTGGCCCTCGCCGCAGGGATCGTAGAGCGGAATCTCTTCAACGACAAACTCTTCGGGTGTAGCGCGAATCTCGCCGCCAATTCCTGGCAACAGTGCCGTGATGAAGGGCAAGCTCAAGTTCGTTTCAGATTTTAGCATGGGTATCCATTGGGAGGCGGGAAGATGGGTTCCAAAGCGGTCATCACGAGTACGGGCGGCAAGGCCCGGCGTCGCCAGAAGCCGCACACTGTCTGACTGAGATGACGTCGATCTGGCTATTCGCGGTTGAAGAATATGGAGTGATAGCAGAATGCTGATCCGCTTCGGCCGCCAAACGTGAAGCCAGCCTCTTCAGCCCAGCGTCTTGTCACCTTTGGGGGTACATAGGCAGGGTCTGGCAGCTCCTCGCTGATCGCCAGGCGAGCGCCCGGCTTTAGCACGCGCTGAAGCTCCCACAGCGCAAGCTGAGGGTTGGGAATCTGTGACAGCGTGGCAACCATCACGGCCAAATCGAGAGAATCATCATCCAGAGGAAGCTGATACGCACCACAGCAGTGCAGCCGCACCCGCTCCAGAAGATCGAATTCGGCGATGCGCTGCTGTGCCCGTTCGAGCAAAGATGGTTGAAGGTCGGCTGCGTGTACCAGTCCGGTGGGGCCAACCATACGCGCCATCTCGACTGTAAAGGTGCCTGTGCCACAGCCGAGGTCCAGCACCTGCATCCCTGCTTGCAGACCAAAGAGTCCGAGCATGCCAACTGGATCCCGGTAGCGCATCCGCCATGGATGATCCAGCGCCGTGGCAAATTGATGAGGCATGGGATAAGGACGCACGCGGACAGCAACGCGCATCGAAATCTGGCTTCCCAGCACCGCGCCGCCACCCAAAGCCATTGCCTTTGTCAAGAAGCTTGTGACCAAGTTTCGCCCCAATCGGTTACGCGGTCTGCGGCTGCATGGGAGGGAAGCGCACCTTCAGGATGCCGTCGGAGAAGACCGCACCGCTGGCGTTGCGTTGGGCAAGCACCGAAGGCAGAAGCAACTCGCGCTTGAAGTTGCCGATGCTGACGAAGAGTTCGTCGCCCCGTTTGGTCAACTTGACCTTGTCCAGTTCGACGTTTGGCAGAGGCAATTTGAGCAGGTAATCTTCGCCCTCTTCTTCGATCTGTTGGGTCTGGCCGACGTAGAAGACCTCCCCCGGGTCGCGATCGGCGAAGAGCGATTCTGCCAGTTGGCTCAACTTTTCCACGCCGACCATCTCAGTGTCAAACCAGCCGGAGCGAAAGATCGGCAACGGATAGAAATCCCGTTCGATCGCGCCGAGGTATCTGGCCTGGATCTCCTGCAAGTGGCGGAGGTAGGCATCCTCGCTGGGCGCAGTGACGACGACATTGCCGATCCCGTCGCTCTCGATCCCCGGCAAGATGCGGTTCACCACCGCGGCGTCCACCGGATAGCCAAAGAGCGACAGATAGGTCACCGCGCGCGCACCCTCTTTCACCACCATCTTTTCGGGGTTGAGGACCACGCGGTAGCTGGTCACTTCAGGATTGGTCAATACAACCTGAAGCTCTCGAACACCCTCGACCAGGTTATTCAAACTGACAAAGGGGTCGATATTCGGCACCACTCGGCGCAACAGACCGGTGGCCACGCGTTTTGTCATCTCGCCCCAGCCGTTGACCCGCGCCATGTACCATTGAAAACTTTCGGGAACAGTCAGCAGACGAACGTTTCACCGGTTGGCGCGGCATCCACGATGACGCGGTCGAAGTCGCCGGTTTCAGCCTGCTTATTGATATGCAGCAGACTGACGACCTCCTCCATGCCCGGGATCACAGCCATCTCGTCGGCAACGGCCTTGCTCATGCCTTGCCTGCGCAGCAAGTCGCCGACGTAGTTCTGCATCTCTCCCCAATGGTCGCGAATCTCGTCCAGGACGTTGATCTCCTGGGCGAACAGATTTGGCGCCACCTCGATCGGCATCCCAGAGAGCGGCACATCCAGGCTGTCTGCCAGGCTGTGGGCAATATCTGTGCTGACGACCAATGTTCGATAGCCAAGTTCGGCGCAACGCAACGCGGATGCTGCCGCGACGGTCGTCTTGCCGACGCCGCCCTTTCCCAAATAAAGAATGATCCTCACCGATTGTTACCTTCTTGTAGAATGGCGCCCACGATTCGAGCGCCATAGCCGAAATCATCTGTTCGCTGAATGTTGTTTGCTGCGCAGTCCGCCTCGGTCACTTTTGGCCGAGATCAGGCTCTGACCAACAGCCTCTGCCGTTTTCGACGCTTGCGCAGCAGCAGCCATGCCAGCCCACCGATCAACGCCAGCCCGCCGCCGGACAGATACGCCGCGGCGCGACTCAGCCCAAACCAGCCGCGAATCTGCCACCAGAAAAAGGGCAGTTGGGCCCAGTAACTCCAGCGCAACGGCCACGCATGGCCGCTCTGCACCGCGTACTTGCCCATGTGATGGTGTGGGCTCCACACGACAAGATAGCAACGACCGCCAACTAAAGTGCGTGTATCGATCACCGGACCTGGATAAAAACGCGAACGCGTCAGCATGTCTGTGGTGGGAGCGACCAATTTGTCCGGCGGCGGCGCCACCACTGCGCTGAAACCCACGGGTAGATCAAAGGGCAGCTTGTGGACGTCGGCGCTGTAGGGCAAACTCTGGGCAACGACCGCGAATGCTGGCACGACGGCGCCACCCAGCGGCAGCATGGGCACAAACATCTGGACCCGCAAGCGCTCGCCTGCATGGCAATCGGCGCTGTAGACATGGATCTGCGGGGTAGTCCAGGCGATTGAAGATCAGCCGTTTGCTCCGAAAGCCGTTGATCTCCAGACTCCGAGCGAGCTGCCGCCTGTGCGTTGGGGAAATAGAGGCAGGCTGCCAGCCAGTTCCGTTCCCAACACGGCTGAATCGGTCGCCCTCATTCCCTGTGTATTCTGTGTCTCTTGAGCCATGCTACCACGAAGTCGGTTGGGGGGTGCGAACAAGCGAAATGCGTGCAATCGATCATCTTCATCGATAGATCGAAGTCTAGCACCCACACCGTGACGCGTCAACTCAACTCGCCCAAGAATGTGTCGCCATTGAATCGGGTTAGAGCCGGCGAATCCCTCAATTCACCAGCCGCGTGGACATCTCAGCGCACTTCTGCCATCCATTACGCATACAACCGGGATTGGTTTCCTCGGCGGTCATTTGCTGCGCGACCCCCAGCCACAGTTGGCGTGGATCTCATAGAATACCCGAATCAAGCCAAACAACAGCACACTCTCCAAGTTGCCTGACGGTTTGACCGTGATCGACGCATTGTCTTTACGATAGTGTTTATGGTCAGTCACGAGTCAACGCCTCGACCGCGCTTCTCCGTCGTCGTCCCGATCTGGAACGAGGAGGTCACCATCCTGCCCTCTACCAGAGGGTGGTCGAGATCATGGATCAGACCGGGGAGAGTTGGGAGTTCATTTGCGTCAACGACGGCAGCCACGACCGCTCGCTGGCCTTGCTGCTTGACCTGAACCGGGCCGACCCGCGTGTCAAGGTCATCGATTTTAGCCGCAACTTTGGTCATCAGGTTGCGATCACGGCTGGCGCCGATTTTGCCGAGGGCGACGCGGTGATTGTGATGGATTCGGACTTACAAGATCCGCCTGAGCTGATCTTGGAGATGATCGGGCGCTGGCGGGAGGGGTATGAGGTTGTCTATGCGGTGCGGGCGGAACGCAAAGGCGAAACGCGCTTCAAGTTGTGGACCGCGGCGCTCTTCTATCGCCTGCTGGCGCGCATCACCGACGTGGAGATCCCGCTGGACACCGGCGACTTTCGGCTGATGGATCGGCGCGTGGTGCTGGCCATGCGGCGGCTGCGCGAGAAACATCGCTTTATGCGCGGGTTGAGCAGTTGGGTGGGTTTCAAACAAGCACCGGTGGAGTATGCGCGGGCCGAGCGTTTTGCCGGCGAGACCAAATACCCGCTGCGCAAGATGTTGCGTTTAGCCAACACCGCAATCACCAGCTTTAGCTACCTGCCGCTGCGGCTTGCCACCTACTTTGGCTTTGGCCTGGCCGGCTTGAGCCTGATCGGCATCATCTTGACGATTGTGTTGCGCCTGGCCGGCAACCATTTCTTTGAAGGCCAAGCCACCACTTTGGTCAGTGTCCTTTTTCTAGGCGGCATCCAACTTATCGTGTTGGGTATCATCGGTGAATATCTGGGGCGCATCTACGACGAGGTCAAAGATCGGCCACTCTACATCGTCTCGCGC
>JAAUPU010000411.1 GCA_012032975.1 Caldilineaceae bacterium
GATAGAGGGCATTCTATGCGTAATCTACCAAGATTTCAGCAATGGCGTCTGGTATCTGAGCAAGGTCTATGACTGAGTATGCTGAGCTTCACTGCCGACAGTTTTTCAGCCTGCTTGATGGGGCTTCATCTCCAGAGGCGCTTGTGGCGCGTGCCAAGATTCTCGGGTTACGCGGTCTTGCGCTCACTGACCACGACTCGCTGGCCGGCGCGGTGCGTTTCTGGCGCGCGGCCCAAAACGCAGAACTTCACGCGCTGATCGGCGCGGAAGTGACGCTGGAGGATGGCCATCACCTCACGCTGCTGGCCGAGAATCAACAGGGGTACGCCAACCTCTGTCAACTGATCAGCGCCTCGCGCATGGATCATCTGCTCGATGACACAGAAGCCTGGCTGGGTAAAGTGGAACCTGCGTTATCCTGGTCTCGATTGGATGGACTGAGCGCAGGCCTGATTGCCTGAGCGGCTGTCGTCGTGGTCCGATTTGCGCGCCACTCAAGTGTTGCGACATCAAAACTGCCCAAACAGCACTGTTACGTCTGGTGGAAATCTTTGGCTCGGATGCCTTCTTCCTCGAATTACAAAATCACTATCTGCCCGACGACAGCCCGTATATCGGCCATCTGGTTGATATGGCACAACGTTTCAATGTGCAAACAGTTGCCACTAACAACGTTCACTATGCCGAACGCACCGATAGTCGCCTACGCGACTGCCTCATCTCCATTCGACATAACCAACCGCTGAAAGAGACCGCCAGTTCCGGGAAACTGCCCTTCAATCACACTTACTATCTCGCATCCCCCGCAGAGATGGAACGACGTTTTGGTCACTTGCCATATGCGCTCCAGAACACGCTGGCTATCGCCGAACGCTGCAACGTGTCGCTTGATTTTTCGGGACAGAGGCTGCCCCGCTTCGAGACACCGGAGGGTCAAAGCGAGTTCGAGTGGCTCTACCAGCGCTGCCACGAGAATCTGCCCAAACGCTATCCTCGCCTTAAACCGCAAGTCTTGAAACAGTTGGCCCACGAGCTCGATATTGTCGAAAAAGCGGACCTTGCTGGCTATTTCCTCATCGTTGCTGACATCGTTGACTTTGCCAGACGGAATAACATCATCTGCCAGGGTCGTGGCAGTGCAGCCAATTCGATCATTGCCTATTTGTTGCAGATCACCAGCATCGAGCCGCTGGCCAACAATCTGCTTTTCGAGCGTTTTTTGAGTGAAGACAAGTTCACTGCGCCAGACATCGACGTGGATTTCCAGGCCGATCGCCGTGAGGAAGTGATCCAGCACGTCTACCAAACATATGGGCATGAACATACGGCGATGGTCTGTAATGTGGTTACTTACCGCGCCCGCAGTGCGCTGCGCGACCTGGCCAAGACGCTCGATTTCCCGGCGCCGGCCATCGACCGCATGGTGAAATCACTGGACACCTACTCTCCCACCGCTGCTGCCGCGCAGTTGGTTGGCCAGCTCGAAGCCGACGCGCCCGCGGACCATCCGCTGCGTCTCCTCGCCGATTTGATGGTGCAGATCGATGGCTGCCCGCGCCATCTTTCTATCCATTCTGGCGGCATGTTGATCACCGGGCCACCCCTCCATGAAGTGGTCCCGCTGGAGCCGGCGACCATGGAGCAACGGATCATCGTACAGTGGGACAAGGAGAGTGTCGAGGACGCCGGGCTGATCAAGACGGACATATTGGGGCTGCGCATGATGGGTCTCATCGCCGAAGCCAAAGCGCACGCGCAGACCTTGACCGGCCAGCAGCTAGACCTGGATAAGTTGCCGCTGGACGACCCGGCCCCCTATGCCCTTCTGCACCGCGGGGATACCATCGGCGCGTTCCAGGTGGAGAGTCGCGCCCAACAGCAGATGTTACCGCGCATGCGTCCTCGCAACTTCGAGGAGATTGCTATCCAGATCGCCATCATCCGTCCAGGGCCGATTCAGGGAGGTGCGGTGCATCCCTACTTGCGCCGTCGCGCCGGCGTGGAGCCGGTCGAAGTGTTGCACGAGAGCCTACGCCCGGTGCTGGAGGAGACGATGGGTGTGTTGCTCTTTCAGGAACAGGCCATTCGTCTCTCTATCATCTGTGCGGGGTTTTCAGCCGGCGAAGCCGACATGTTGCGACGCACGTTGACGCGCAAAAATCCAGAGCCAATCCTGGCAGGATTACGCCACCGTTTCTGGACGGTGCTGGCAAGAAGGGGATCGACGAGCAAACCGCAAGCGCCATCTTCGAGAAGTTGGCAGGGTTCGCTGGCTATGGATTCTGCAAGAGTCACGCGATGTCCTTTGGGTTGATCGCGTACCAATCTCTCTGGCTGAAGCATTACTACCCCGCGCCCTTCTATTGCGCGCTGTTGAACCAGCAGCCGATGGGTTTTTATTCCAGCGAGGTGATCATCGGAGACGCCAAGCGTCACGGCATCGACCTGCTGCCGCCTGACGTCAACCGCAGCGCCTGGGAGTACACCATTGAAAAAGTGGATATGAGCGCCCCCAAACTGCGCATCGGTCTCCGCACGGTGAAGGGGTTGGGTATCCAAGCATGGGAAATCATCGAACAAGCGCGCAAAGGTGACCCCTTCCGCGACCTGGACGATCTCTGCCGGCGCACTCGCCTGCACCAGGACATCGTGCAAAACCTGATTCGTTCAGGAGCATTGGATGAATTTGGTCAACGGAGGGAGTTGCTATGGCGCATGGGAGACATCGACTACAAACCCGGCGAGCTCAATCTCGAACGCGAGAGCATCAACGTCATGCTGCCCCGTCTCGGCGAACTTGCGCAGGCACTTTGGGAATACGAACTGCTCGGCCTTTCGCCCGATATGCAGATCATGGTCCACTATCGAGACGCGCTGCGCGCTGCGGGCATTCTCAGCACCTGGCAGGTAAAACAGGAGCAGGCGGGCCGACGCGTGCAAGTTGCCGGCATGGTGGTGATAAAGCAACGACCCCAGACGGCCGGGGGCATCCTGTTCATCTCGCTCGAAGATGAAGCCGGGCTGCTCGATCTGGTGGTCAAGCCGAAGGTCTATCAACGGCTGCGCACTCTGTTGCGTGATCATCCACTGCTTATTTTCGCCGGTATCGTTCAGCGCGCCGACCAAGCGGTCAGCGTATTGGTGCATCAGGCGCAGGCGTTGTGAATTCAAGCAACGGCCGGGAACTCCAATTCGAAGCCGAGATAGGGTGCGACCAACCTGATCATTGTGTATACTACGTGCAGGTCGTGTGCATCACATAATGTTGAATATGGCTTCGGGTTAGACGATTCCCGCTGTTGCAACCCAACCTTTACCCCAACGACTTTCCCCAAAGCAAGAATTAGGAGAGACCATGTCCGACCAACCCAACGTGCTCTTGATCAGCACCGACCACTGGCCCGCGTCGCTGCTCGGCTGCGCTGGCCACCCGGTCATCCAGACGCCCACCCTCGACGAACTGGCCCGGTCGGGTGTGCGCTTTAGCAACGCCTATGCCGAGTGCCCGGTCTGCATCCCCGCGCGCGCACGTTGATGACCGGCACGCCGCCGCGCACCCACGGCGATCGCGTCTTCAAGGAGACGCTGCCCATGCCCGACCTGCCGACGATGGCCCAGACTTTCCGCAACGCGGGCTACCAGGCCTATGCCGTGGGCAAGCTGCACGTCTATCCACAGCGCGACCGCATCGGCTTCGACGATGTGATCCTGGACGAGGAGGGGCGGCTGATCTATGGGGTCATCGACGATTACGAACTCCATTTGGGCGACCAGGGGTATGCGGGCCAGCATTTTGGCCACGGCATGAGCAACAACGAATACAGCAGCCGGCCCTGGCATCTGCCCGAGGCGACCCACCCCACCAACTGGGCCGCATCGCAGATGGCGCGCACGATCCGACGTCGCGACCCCAACCGGCCCGGTTTCTGGTTCCTCTCCTTCCGCCACCCGCACCCGCCATTGACGCCCTTGCAATGCTATCTGGATGTCTACAACCAGATGGAGATCGACCTGCCCATCCGCGGCAACTGGGCGAGTGAGCGTGCGGCGTTGCCCTTCAGCCTGCAAACCCATATGTCGCGCGACGACAAGCACAGCCCCGTGATGATGGCCGCGGCGCGGCGGGCCTTTTATGCGCTCTGCACCCACATCGACCACCAACTGCGCATCGTCATCGGCACCCTGCGCGAGGAGGGCTTGCTGGACAACACGATCATCTGTTTCACCTCGGACCACGGCGACATGCTGGGCAACCATCATCTCTGGGCCAAGCGGCTCTTCTACGAGGACTCGGCCAACATTCCCATGATCCTTCTGGGCGTTGCAGGCGATGAGCGGGTCGGCCACCACCGCGTCGACGACCGGCTGGTCGGCTGGCAGGATGTCATGCCCACCTTGCTCGATCTGGCAGGATTGGAGATTCCCGATTCGGTCG
>JAAUPU010000412.1 GCA_012032975.1 Caldilineaceae bacterium
CAAGAAGGGCTAATGTGGTCCGATGGCACGCCCATGACCGCAGAGGATGTCGTCTTCACCTATGAGTACTGTATCCACCCAGAAACAGGCTGTGTCTACACCGAGCAGTTCGATGGCGTAGCTTCGGTCGAGGCCATCGATGACCTGACGGTCAAGATTACCTTTGACGATACAAAGCCGTATCCCTATGACCCGTTCACCGATTCCACCGGCCCGATCATCCAGAAGGCTCAGTTCGCGGATTGTGTCGGTGCAGCTGCGCAGACCTGTAGCGAGCAGAACCTGATGCCCCATGGCACCGGGCCCTACATGCTGGAGGATTTCAAGGTCAACGACGTAGCGGTCTACGTGCCCAACCCACACTGGCGCGGTGAGCCGGTCTACTTCGACCGCGTCGTCTTCAAGGGCGGCGGCGATGCGGCTTCGGCGGCTCGCGCTGTGTTGGAAACCGGCGAAGCTGACTACGCCTGGAACCTCCAGGTTGAGCCGCAGATCTTGGCAGAGATGGAAGCCGCCAACAACGGCCTGATCGTGACTTCCTTCGCTGGCAATGTCGAGCGCATCCTCATCAACCAGACCAACCCCGATCCCGAATTGGGCGATATGCGTTCAGAATATGCCGATGGCACCAACCCGCATCCATTCCTGGTTGGCACGCCGGTTGCCCAGGCCATGTCGATGGCCATTGACCGCGGCCTGATTGCCGAGCAACTGTACGGTTTTGCTGGTCAGGGAACCTGTAACGTCATCCCCGGTCCACCAAACTACGCCTCCACCGCCAATGATGGTTGTCTTGTTCAGGACATCGAAGGCGCTAAGAAACTGCTCGACGACGCAGGCATCGTTGACAGCGATGGTGATGGCATTCGCGAATATGAAGGCATCCCACTGTCAGTGCGCTACCAGACCTCGACCAATTCTGTTCGCCAGAAGACCCAGGCTCTGATCAAGCAGTGGTGGAGCGAGATCGGCGTCGACACTGAGTTGATCAACCACGACGCCGGCGTCTACTTCGGTGGCACCCCAACAGCCCAGACACCTACCAGAAATTCTTTGCTGACGTTGAGATGTACACCACGGGTCCGACGATCGACCCTCAGAACCATCTCGCGCAGTGGCAGTGTGAATTCATTGCCTCCAAGGACAATGGTTGGGGCGGCGGCAATATCTTCCGTGGCTGCAATCCTGAGTTTGATGAACTCTTCGGCCAACTATCTCGGACACCGGTTGGCCCCGAACGTGATGAGCTCGTCAAGCAGTTGAACGACATCAACGTCCAGAATTTCTACCAGCTTCCGCTCGTCTACCGTGGTAGCGTCTCTGCTCACAGCAATGCACTGCAGGGCGTGCAGATGAACGGCGGTTGGGATTCGGAAATGTGGAACATCGCTGAGTGGACGCGCGGTGAATAGGTTATTGATCGAACGGCGGTTCGCCATGACCCGCTGTTGTTCAGACTGACCGAAGGGGTGGTCTGCATTGTCCTCGCAGACCACCCCCGCCTACCCGGGCTACGGATGTTGTTCACCGGTCGCAGGAGAACCCTTGAATGAGCCAGTACCTGATTCGCCGCATTCTCACGGCCATCCCTACGTTGATCGTCATCAGTTTTATCATCTTCGCCGTTCTCGACCTCGCGCCCGGCGATCCAACTGGTGCGCTGCCGGAGACCATCCGTCCCGAAGTACGGCAAAAAATCCGCGAATCGATGGGTTTGGACAAGCCCATGCCGATCAAATATGCGCTATGGCTGCGACAATTTTTCGTGGTCGAGCCGGCGCTGATGCTTGAAAAGGCAACCGGAGCTAACCTGATCAATGCAGAAAGCACTGTTCGGTTGACCTCCTGGGGAAGCCGCGGTACACCGGTTTTTGACCTGATCATGGAGCGAATCCCGCAGACGCTCTGGGTAGTCGGACTGGCCTATCTGGTCTCCATCGTCATCGCCATCCCGGTCGGCGTCATCTCCTCGGTGCGGCAATACTCCCTCTTTGACCAGATCGGCACTTTCTTCTCGTTGATTGGCTATTCTGTACCTACCTTTTTTACAGGTCTACTCTTTATCATCATATTTAGCGTCAATTTACAGTGGTTCCCCTCGATCTATGACACGAACCTAAAGGTCACGGACTGGCAGAGTTTCGTCGCCCAGATCAAGCAGTTGATCATGCCCGTCACGGTGCTGGCGCTCTTCCAGGCGGCCGCGTTGGCGCGGTTTACCCGTTCTTCCATGCTCGACAACATCCCCATGGACTACGTACGAACGGCGCGCTCCAAGGGTTTTCGCGAGCGCTATGTCATTGTCAAACACGTGTTGCGCAACAGCCTGATCCCCGTTGTCACGTTGATCGCGCTCGGTGTGCCGGCCATCTTTGGCGGCGCCATCATCACCGAACAGATCTTCCGGGTCAACGGATTGGGGTCGCTGCTCATCAATGCCATCTACGTCAACGACATCCCCTTGATACAGACGATCACCTTCATCTTTGCTGTGTTGATTGTTGCCTTCAACCTCATCGCCGATGTGATTTATGGTGTGCTGGACCCGCGAATTCGCTATAGCTAGAGAAGTCCGTTCTTTCGGTCAGGAAAAGAGCCTATGGCTGTTCAATCAGATGCTGCTGTTGCGCCCCTAGTATTAGGCGAGCCACAAAGAAAGCAGCGCACGCTTTGGGGCGATGTGTGGGTGCGCTTTCGCCAACACACGCTCGCAATGGCCGGGTTAACCGTCTGGTTCATTCTGGTGTTCGGTGTCGCGGTCGGACCGACCATCTATCCTGTCGATCCAGACCACATCAACATCGTCGATTCCAGCCAACCTCCCAGTCTAGACCATCCCTTTGGCACGGATGACCTGGGGCGCGATCTGTTGGCGCGCAATATTTATGGCGGACGCATCTCGCTCTCTGTCGGCATCGTGGCCATGCTGGTCGCGATGACCTTTGGGACGCTGATCGGCATCATCGCCGGCTATTTCCGCAAGATGGACAATATCCTGATGCGATTTACCGACATGATGTTGGCTTTGCCCCAGTTGCCGCTTCTGCTGGTGATCATCATGCTTTTCCGCGACACGCTGCGCAAGATGTTTGGACCGGAAGCCGGTATCTTTATTTTGGTTGTAGTGGTGATTGGGATCCTGGGTTGGATGCCGACCTCGCGCGTCGTGCGAGGTTCCGTGCTGTCGATCAAGGAGAAGGAATTTGTTGAGGCGTCGGTGAGCGTAGGCACCCACCAGAGTCGTATTCTGCGTCGGCACATTTTCCCCAATGTGTTGAGTCCAATCATTGTCTCCGCAACATTGGGCGTGGCCGCCGCGATTCTCACCGAATCAGCGCTTTCATTTCTGGGGCTAGGGTTCCCGCCGGATGTGCCGACCTGGGGGCGTCTGCTCTTTGACGGCAAGGATTTTATGACCTTCACACCGTGGGTCATCATCTGGCCTGGTCTTTTGATTTCGCTCACCGTGCTCAGCATCAACTTCATGGGTGACGGTCTGCGCGATGCACTGGATCCTCGGCAGCGAAAATAGACGCCCCGACCCGCACAGGCCAGAAGCCGACCTTGCGCTGCTGAGGTCGGCTTTTTTGATCGTGCACTCCAGATGGCGGTTTCTATCTCCTCCCGGCGTCGCAGGACAAGATGTTCGATCCAAAATTTCGGGACTCAACCACTTGCCCCTCGGCGACTGGTGACTTTGCCAATCAACCGTTGCGACGGCACTGCGCCAAACGCGCGGCTGTCCGACCCTTCAGCCGGATTGTCGCTGGCCAAGAAACAGTCGCCGTCAGCCGTGATCGTAGCGACCCGTTTGATCAGCTTGAGATCGCTCTGGTACGGGTGCCATGCCACCACAATTTCCCCAGGCTGCGGCAGACGATGCCGGTAGGCGCGGGGATCTACGAAGACCTCATCGCCGGCGCGCAGGGTCGGCAACATGGATGCGCCGGTCACGCGCATCCGCCGCCGCCGGAGAAGCAGCCAGCGCCCCCATTCCAGCCAATTGCTCGTTGGCAGCGTCCGCTCCACGCGACCCTCCAGAAATAGGTACAAAAAAACCGGGTTTCTAAAAGAAACCCGGTTTTTGCAATGGACAGCAGGTCGTGCGAAGTACGCTAGGCCGCGGTGTAGTAGGCCACGTCGCGGTTCTTGGTGGCCCAGAAGATCTTGTGGATCTCTTCGATGGCGGCCATCAGTTCGTTGCAATGTTCCACGCTGACCTCGACCTTGCAGGCCGAGCAGAGCTTGGCTGCATTCCAGAAGGTAGTATGCAGGTTTGGGTACGCTTCCAGATGAACCGGCTTGAAGTAATCGGTCCAGAGCACGAGCAGTTCGCTCTTGGCCAGATGGGCCTGCTCTTCCTTGATGGCCACATAGCGCGACACGGTGTTCAGGTAGGAGGCCATCGCTTGCGGATCGTCGGAGGCCGGG
>JAAUPU010000413.1 GCA_012032975.1 Caldilineaceae bacterium
GACCAGCGCATGGCGCGGCCAGATGCCGATGACCCCGCCCCAGGTGCGCTTGCCGACCAGCGGCCCCAACTTCATCAGTTTGAAGCTGTGGCAGAAGATATCGCCATCGCTGCCGGCATGTTCGTTGGTCAGCGCCACCACCGGCCCGGCCACCGAATCCGAGGGATAGGGCATCAGCCCGCCCCAGCGGGAGAGGTCATAGCCGATCCGCCGCCGCGCCAGCTTCTCCAGGATCAACTGGCTGACATGGCCGCCGCCGTTGTAGCGCACATCCACGATCAAGGCATCCCGATCCACTTCGGCAAGATAGCCGCGATGGAACTCTGCATAGCCATGCGCGCCCATGTCTGGAATATGCACATAGCCCACGCGTCCGCCAGTCGCCTCGTGTACGGCCCGCCGGTTTGCCTCCACCCACCGCCGATAGCGCGCGGGAATTTCGGAACGGATGGTGCGCACGACGACCAGGCGCGGCATTTCGTTTGCCTGCGCGCCGGCGCCGTTCTTTTTGGCAGACGACGCTTTTCCGTTGGCTGCTCCAGGGTCATCGCCATCGGGCTTTGGGCGCGGGGCCAGGGTCAGCAAGACCTCGTTGTCCGCCTGGTTGACGAGCAGTTGCGCCGGACCCATTTCGGCGCTCAACGGCTGGCCGTTGATGGCCAGCAACAGGTCGCCCGGCTGTACATCCACGCCGGGTGCAGCGAGCGGCGAATTGTTCTTGCCATCCCAGGGGTCGCCCAGGATCAGCTCGCCGACGCGATAGCCGCCAGCTTCGGCGTCCCATCTCAATTCAGCGCCCAACAACCCCTGGCCGTAGTAGGGCCGCGGGCGATAGTCGCCGCCAAATTCGTAGGCGTGGCTGGTGCCCAGCTCACCCTGCATCTCCCACATCAGGTCGGAAAATTCGCTGCGCGTGCTGACCCGCGCCACCAGCGGGTAGTAGCGTTCGTAGACGATCTGCCAGTCGATCTGGGCCATATCCTCGGACCAGTAATGGTCACGCTGGAGACGCCATGCCTCGCGCACCATCTGCTCCCACTCAGCCTGCGGATCGACCGAAACTTTCACACGCCCCAGGTTGATCCAGCCGGTTTTGCGCGAATGGCCGCTGCCGCTGGAGGGTTTATCGCCCGCGTTGATGACGCGCAGCCGATGGCCGCCCATGTAGAGCAGCTTCTTGTAGTTGCGCGAAAGATGAAACCAATGGACGTCTTCGACCAGGGTTTCGCTTTTGTATTCCTTGAAGTCATAGGCGCGCAGAGTTCCACCTTCGGATGCGTCATCGTCCTCCCAATCCTGCTCGCCATCCAGTTGGCCTTCGATGGGAAAGAGGGTGAAGAGCGCTTTGCCCGGCATGCCCTCAAATCTGGCCGTAGCGTCCATCGGGGACTGGAAACGCGAGGATGCGACGCTCGATGCCTTCGAGATCGATGCGCATCAGGTCGTCATCATCGCTCGGTTTTTTGCCATCAGGCGCTGACTTCTCGGATGCTGGATCCGTCGGTTCGGAATGTTCCTGTTCAGCGTCCGGCGCGGTTTCCGGAAGTTGGGCAGCAAAGGCGCGCAACGCCGAACGTCGACTATGGCTGGATAGCCGAAATCGATTTCATCGTCTATCGGTTCGCCTAGTTCGTCATCCTCTGCTTCGTCCCCATCCTCGTCGCCGTCGTCATCCTCGCCGTACTCATCTTCGACTTCGTCCTCTTCATGGCTCGATCCATCGCCCTCCTCTTCAGCGCCCTCGTCTTCCTCTTCATCTTTGGAATTGCCGTCGTCGGGGTCGTCTTCGTCGTCCTCAAGTTCGGGTCGCGGAACGAATGGGTTGGGCAGATCGGTGCGCAATGTCAGCAGATAGGGTCGCATTCCCCACGGAAAGCCCAGGTCAAAATGCAGGCTGTCGTAGACCGGGTTGAACTCGCGATAGCTCAGAAAATAGAGAAATTTTCCATCGGGGTCAAAAGCCGGTTGCACGTCGTGCAAGACGGGCTGCGTCACCGTGTGAATCGTAAACGCCGCGTCTGCGGCCCCATTTGCGACCGCAGACGCGGCTCTGACGTCGCCATCGGTTGCCTCGGGGTTGGCAGCCATCGAACCATCTTCTGCTGCCGGGCTGTCTCCTGCCGTGTCATCGGCATTGTCAGTCCCAGATTTTTGCGCCGCCGCGGGCAAATGACAAAGGCGAATCTCAGTCGTTTTGGCCGTGGCGCCAAAACCATAGGCCAGCCAACGACCATCCGGCGACCAGTCGAAACCGGCGATCTGACGAAAAAGGCTGCGGTCGATGGGCAAGAGCTTGCCGCTCTGAAGATCGACCACCAGCAGTTCATGGCGATGATTGGTCAGCGCAACCCGGTCATCCGCCGGCGAAACCTTGAGCGCCACCACCCGGCCAATGTCCAACCCATCCAGCCGCCGCATCTCCACCGTGGGATCGGTGCTGTAGATCTCCAGCGCCTCTTCGCCCGGTTCATCGCTGACCATGATCAGGCTGCGTCCATCGTTGAGCCAGTCCGGCTGGCGATAGCGTACGCCGTCGCGCCTGCCGTGCTGGATGACCGGTCCTTCGTGGTTGTAAAAGGCATAGACCTTGCCGCGCGTGGTCAGCGCGACGGCTTTGCCAGAGGGGTGCAACGTGGCGCTGTCCACATAGCGCCCAGCATGGACGAACTTGCGGTTGCGTTGCACACGCGGGCTGTGGTACGCCACCTCGACGCGCTGCTCGCTGTCGCTTCGGGCATCATAGACATAGAGATCGGCGCCCACATGATAGACGATCCTGCGTCCGTCGCTGCTGGGGTTGCGGGCGTAGTAGTCCTCGTGGTCGCTGTGACGACGCAGATCTGCGCCATTCGGCTGGCAACTATACAGGTTGCCGATGCCTTCATGATCGCTGATAAAAAAGAGGCGCGAGGCCGCGGCGTCACCGTGGGGGTCAAGCCACATGGGCGAGGCAATGTTGCCCGGCAGGTCTGCCAGGAATCGCTGGAACTCGCCATCGCCGTTGAGGTCGATCCAGAGGTGGCCGGCGGTGCCACCGCGGTACCGCTTCCAGCGCGCCGGTTCGCCGGTGTTGCGGCCAATCACCACCTGGCCATCGGGACCGAAGGCAATCGAGCGCGCCGGTCCGTAGGGCAGCGGCGTCACTTCGCCATTGGCTTGCCCTGGCGCCACGCTAAAGAGTCCCATCTCGCGGAAGATCGGCTGACCTTGGTTGCTGGTAAAGAGGATGGCATCGCCGGCTGGCGTCCAGCCCAGAACCCGGCAAGTGCTGCTCAGATAGGTCAACCGCCGCGCGCTGCCCCCTTCCGCCGGCATGACGTAGATCTCCGATGCGCCCTCCTCCTGGCCCACGAAGGCCAACAGCTTGCCATCCGGTGAGAGCATGGGATAGGTGACTTCGCCCAGATTGCTGGTCAGTCGTCGGGCGATGCCGCCGTCTGTCGATACGCTCCACAGGTCGTCTTCGGAGACAAAGACAATGGTGTTTTTCGTGGATGGTGGGAAAACGGTAATAGCCTGCGCTCATCTAGATCCTCAAGGTTCTATCTCTGGCCGGTTCCACCTGGGGAGCAGCGGTCCGGCAAAAATGTCCAGTCCGCAAGTATAGCCGTTGAGTGAGAGGCCGAGCAAAAACGGCCCAGTTGCTTTGACAGGGAAATTCGAGGACAATTTGTCACGCATCTGGGCGATCTCGCGCCACGGAATATCGCCATAGCGTTGGCGAATCGATATAGAAAGGCCAAAACAATGAAATCCCTGACCAACCCACAACGACAGTCCCTCCTCAACTTCCTCGCCGCGCTCATCGACCAGAAGCAGGCGCGCGTGCTTGTCGAACCGCAGGCGCGCGCATCCGGTTTCTGGTTTGGCGGCGGCAATCTGGTTCAGGACGACGCAGGCGACCTCTGGCTCTGCGGGCGCTATCGCAATTTTGGCGACTCGCGCACGGGGCTGGAGGCAGGCGAACGGGGTCTGGAATGCGCACTCTTCCGCTCACAAGATGGCGGCGCCCACTTCGCCAAAGTGCGCAGTTGGTCCAAGGCCGATCTCTCGCGGCCGGATCGTAAGGTGGTCTCCATCGAGGGCACAGCGTTGCATCGCCTGGCTGGCGGTGGGTGGGAGTTGTTCGTCTCGTCCGAGAAGGAGATGGCCTATCCCGAAGCATACGCGGCTTTGCAAAGCCCGGCGCGGGCATCTGGACCATCGATCGGCTCACGGGACCGTCCCCCGACCGGCTGAATGTTGGCACATTGGAGACGGCGCTGGAAACCACGACCGGCTCGAATATCTACACGTCAAGGACCCGGTTGTCTTCGACCGGCCCGACGGCACAACCGCCATGATCTTCTGCTCGCATCCGTTCGTCTGGTCGTCCAGCAACACGGGGCTGGCGGTGCGAAGTGCTGGGGACGCGAAATTCAAGGTGGAAT
>JAAUPU010000414.1 GCA_012032975.1 Caldilineaceae bacterium
TCTTCCGGCGTCGGGTCGATGCGAATGGTGTCGGCGTTGTCGGCGGTGGGCAGGGGGGGCATACGCTGTATGGCGGCCATCAATGGGTGAACGGGAAACGGCACGATCACCGGTGGTTGATCAGCATCCTGGGATTCATCCGAGGTGTCAAGCTCTGCTGGCTCGGCAAAGTCCGGCGCATGGGATGGCTTTCCATTGGCCAGACTGGTTCTATTCCTTTCCGCCTGAACCGCGAGCTCCACGACCGTGTCGCTCTCACCCAACGCGGCCTGCTTCCGTTTGCCGTTGTTCCCCTGGACGATAGCCATGTCGCCGCCTCCCCACTTTTATGTCAAGCACAGATCGACCAGCCGCTGCCGGATTACCCCTCATTATAATCACGAATCGGGTGGGTGGCAATGGGGCATTTTACCCAAAATATCCAGGAATCGGAGCGCAGCTCCAATCGGGCTGGCGATCAGCCATACGCCCGGTCGAAACGGAACTCATGTCGTACCTCATGGATGCACATGGGTGTACATGGGTGTAACACAAAGTGTAACAGCCAATGATACAGATGTGGCGCTTGATCTGTGCAGGCTACCTGCCATACTGCTCTCGACGGAAGGCGACAAGAAGCAGAACGACACGGCTTCAGCGCATCTGTCAGAAGATCACCATGCGAGAGCGCAAACTCAGTTACACGACATGCCAAAGGAGAGCACCATGAATCGACTATTCCACCCTATGGTCAGGACCGTGATCGCCGGCGCGATGACCTTGCTGATCGGCGGCTGCATGGCGGTCGCGCCCCAAGGGACGGCTGCGCCTGCGTCCGAAGCCGCAAGCGCACCTGCCGAAGGCACATTAAGTTACCGAGAAAGTTACAGTGAGCTGCCCGCTGCAGAGAGCGCGGCTCCGGCTAGCCCCAGTCGCGCCGGCGGCATCGATTCGTACACGCCAGAATCCCGCGCTCGCGAACGATCAGAGTGGGCCGCTTCGGGGGGCGCCGCTTCGACATCGAGTGAGTATGCGTTTGAGGAGCGCCCGCGCTCCTACGGCGACCACAGTGTGCAGTTTGCACCGGTGACCGCCGGCGTGGTCGACGACAACGAACAGTGGCGTGAATATCTGGACTATCGGCAACGCAACCAGGGGCTATGGGTCAACGACCGCAACATCACGCAGCGTCATATCATCCGGGTTTGGGACGAGCGCGCGCGTCCAATCCACGATGCCAACGTCGATGTCTTCAGCGGCAGCCAGTGGCTCTTCGCCGGCAAGACGGACGCCGGCGGACGTCTGCTCTTTCACCCGGCCGCGCTAGAGAGTGCCGGGCAGGGCGCGACGCAGCAATCGCAGCAGAGCCGAGGATACCGTCTGGTCGTCAGCAAGGGGCAGGTAACAACGAGCCAGGAGTTTTCGCAGAGCGAC
Source organism: Caldilineaceae bacterium (assembly GCA_012032975.1). The sequence goes on from JAAUPU010000414.1 coordinate 1,414, forward strand.
GATCAGTGGGCGGTCACCCTGGCCAATGCACCACATGACGGTCAAACCCGGCTCGACCTGATGTTCGTAATCGACGCTACCGGCTCCATGTCGGACGAGATTGCCAAGCTCAAGGCTTCCATTGCCGATGTTGCCGACCAGATCGCAAAGCTGCCAGAACAGCCCGAAGTGCGCTATGGGCTGGTCGCGTATCGAGACGAAGGCGACGAGTTTGTGACCCGCGTTTACGGCTTCACGGACAAGTTGGGCGAATTCCAGGGGGCGCTCTCTCCCTGCGCGCGGACGGCGGCGGCGACACGCCGGAAGCGCTCAACGAGGCGTTGCACCGTGCGCTCTTCGATGTCGAATGGCGCGACGAAGAGACGGTGCGCCTCATGATCTTGGTGGCCGATGCGCCGCCCCATCTGGACTATGGCTGGCAATCGTTCAGCTATGAGAAAGACATGGTCGAGGCGGTTGGAAAGGGAGTGAAGATCTTTCCGGTCGGCGCAAGCGGGCTTGAAGCGGATGGCGAGTACATCTTCCGCCAGCTGGCCCAGTTTACAGGCGGCAAGTTTGTCTTTCTGACCTACGAAGAGGGCGACGACCCCAAGAGCGGCCCCGGCACCGAGACGACCCACGATGTGGAGAACTACTCGGTGGACACGCTGGACCGGCTGATCGTGCGGCTGGTAAGCGACGAACTGGCCCAACTGCGCGACCAATAGCCTGTCGGTCCACCCTTTGTCTGCCAGCAAAAAGGGGCGGCAAGTGTGTCACTTGCCGCCCCTTTTCATCTGCCTCAAATCAGCCATAGCTCAGCGCGGACGGGCGATGTCCCTGCGGTAGTGGGCCTCGTTGAAGTGGATTTTTCTGACGCCGGCATAGGCGCTGTCCGCCGCGGCTTGAATGCTGCCGCCGAGACCGGTCACAGCCAGCACGCGCCCCCCATCGGTGAGCAGACGGCCATCGACCCATTTGGCGCCGGCATGGAAGACCAGGCAACCCTCTTGCTCTGCCGCGTCGATGTGGGTGATCTCGACCCCTGTCTCATATTGGTCTGGGTAGCCAGCCGAGGCCATGACCACAGTCACCGCGGCCTGCTCGCGCCAGCCAACCTCAATTTGGTCCAGGCGACCCTCCACACAGGCCAGACAGATCTCTGCCAGGTCGCCGTCCAACAGGGGCACGATCACTTGGGCCTCTGGATCGCCAAATCGACAGTTAAATTCCAGCACCTTGATGCCCGACTCGGTCAGCATCAATCCGGCGTAGAGGATGCCAACGTAGGGCGTGCCCGCCGCGGCCATGCCCGCCAAGGTGGGCTGCAGGATCGTCTCCTCAACTTCTGCCAACAGTTCTGGCGTTGCCAGGGGTGAAGGCGAAAACGCGCCCATGCCACCCGTGTTGGGTCCACGGTCGCGGTTGTAGGCGCGCTTGTGGTCCTGGGCCGGCGGCATGATCGAGATGTGCTCGCCATCGCAGAACGCCAACACAGACAGCTCTGGCCCCTGCAGTTGCTCCTCGATCAGCACCGTGTCGCTGGCCTCGCCAAAACGTCGTTCCAGCAACATGATCTGCAAGACAGCGGCGGCTGTTTCCTTGGTCGATGGCAGGATGACGCCTTTGCCCGCTGCCAGCCCGCTGGCCTTGATGACCGGGGCATCGTCCAGACCGCGCAGATAGCGGACCGCCTCATCAAAATCGCTGAAGACCTCGGCTTGACCGGTGGGGATGTGGTGTTGCTGCATGAACTGTTTGGAGAAAGCTTTCGAGCCTTCGAGCTGGGCCGCCGCTTTGGATGGACCAAAGACCTTGAGTCCAGCAGCCGTGAAGAGATCGGTGACTCCGGCCACCAGCGGCGCCTCCGGCCCAACGATGGTCAGATCGATGGCCTGTTCCAGTGCAAAGTCGCGCAGGGCGGCAAGGCTGGCCTCGTCTGACGACGCAGCGCTTAGTGGGATGTTGGTCGTCTTGGGCAGACCCATCGTGCCGCTGTTGCCCGGCGCGACATACAACTGCGCCACCCGTTCCGATTGGACCAGTTTCCAGGCCAGCGCATGTTCGCGGCCCCCATTTCCGATCAACAGAATTTTCATGGATTGTTTCGGTTTCGCTCTAGTTTTTGTCCGCAGATGACGCAGACTGCACAGAGGCAGCGGTTGCGCTGGTGTTCATCGGTGCGCTGATGATTGGTTGGATCAACGTGAGGATGTCACTGTCCTGGCGCGACCAGTTCGATTTCGTAGAGCGCGGGCCACAGTTTGCCGGTGACAAAGAGGCGGTTGCTCTCGTCATCATAGGCGATGCCATTGAGTACATCGACAGGCTGTGTGCGCTTCTCCTCGGGCAGCAGACCGGCCAGGTCGATCCAGCCGGTCACCTCGCCGCTTTCGGGCGAGATACGCGCGATGCGGTCTGTGACGAAAATATTGGCCCAGATTTCACCGTCGATATATTCCAGCTCGTTGAGCCTTGCCACCGCGCCGCTGTCGTCGAAGACCTCGAGGCGTTTGACCTCTTCGAAAGTCACCGGGTCCAGAAAATAGAGGCTGGAACTGCCATCGCTGCGGATCAGGTGAACGCCATCGGTGGTCAGTCCCCAGCCTTCGGTCGGGTAGGAGAATTCCCGCTCCACCGCGAAGGTCTCCTTGTCATAGACAAAACCGACGCCGGCTTTGTAGGTCAGTTGATAGATCTTGTCACCCAAAATGGTCATGCCCTCACCCCAGTACGCATCGTCCAGATCGATGCTGCGCAGCACGTCGCCGGTGGTCAGATCGACCTGGCGCAAGGTTGATTGGCCGCGCAGCCCGGTGCTTTCATAGAGGGTGTCATCCATAAAGATCAGGCCTTGGGTTAAGGCGGTGGGGTCGTGGGGAAATTCGTTGACGACACGGTAGGTTGCCAGTGGCAGACGGGGCAGCCCCGACGTCGATGCGCCTGGAGCGAGCGGGCTATCCGAAGGAGCGTTCAGCGGGCTGTCAAGAGGGGAACTTTGACCGAGAGCCAGCGGGCTTTGGGCTGCGCCGT
>JAAUPU010000415.1 GCA_012032975.1 Caldilineaceae bacterium
TCTTTATTGAGGAGAAGGATTACGAGGTGTGCTTGGACTTCTTACGACAGGCGAAACGCAAACGCCGTGCATTTTAACCCCATGTTAATCAAGATAGAAGGGAGGCCGCGATGACCTTTTCGAAACCTTGGCTCGGACGCAAACGCGTCGCCTTCGTGCCCCTGTACCGCTCGAACGCCGTACCGCCCGATCAGATCCCGCCTGATTGGAGAATGCCATTCTCCGCCGAGTGATCTATGGTCCGCGCCGCGAGGCCAATGGCGCGGACCGTTCGCTGCGCGCGTGGGTACGGGCCGCCTCCTCGGGACGAGCCGATATCGACCCGATGGTGCTGCCGATGCAGACCATCGACAAACAGGTGGTCGAGGCCAACGAGCTTGAGGAGCAGCTCGGCGGAAGTTTGCGCAATCAAGGCATAGACGCTGCCATGCTGGTAATGCTCGGTGGCCGGGGCGCAGGCACCAATGCCGGCTTCTGGTCGCGTGTGGTGATGGCGGAAAGCAACGGTGTGTGGCTGATGGAGCTGATCCATGGCTTGACCGGCTTCAAGGATCTGTATCACTTCAACAACGACGCCGATCCAGCCGAGCGGTCTATCGACACATTCGACCAGATGGCGGCCTCCAGTCAGACGCACCCGACGGCCTTCACCAAGAACGAGGTGGGCTGGCTCGACGCGGAGGCGATCAGGCTACACGCAGGTTCGTCCGTCGACTACGATCTGCAGCATCTCTCTCTTGCCCATCCGCCGGTGGCGGGGCGAACGGCCGCTGTCCGCATCGGCAACGACGTTCCTTACATGATGGTCGAAGCGCGCAAGATGACTGACCAGTTCGAGGCCGGTATGCCGTCCCTCAACGACGGCCAGGAGAGGGGCATCGCCAGCGAAGGTGTCATCGTCTACCGCGTCCAGACACGCAATCCAACCATACAGGCGCGGGAGGGCAACAAGAAGCCGCTCTATCTAATGACGCTGTCGGCGCTGCAGCCTGGCCAGTCGGCGATGCTCGACAACGGCGTGACGCTCAGCATCACCGGCGCGCTTCGGACGGCTTCGCCATATCGACAAAGATAAAGGTCACCGCGCGCGGTCGGCCCATCAAGCTCTGGGCTGCGCTCAATGCCAACATACCACCCCCATCCTCAAACGCGACGCCGGTCTCGGAGATGCCAACCACCTTGAAGCGGTTGTCGTACAGTGTCATTGTATCGCCCACGCCTAACTTGTAGGTTTCGGCTGCGATCTTGCCCAGCACGATCTCGTTGGGGCGCTGTACATAGCGCCCTTCCACCAGCTTGTAATGGTCGGTGACCGGGCTGTTTGGGTCGAGGCCAGAGAGGATAAACATGGGCAGTTCGGGCGAGCTGATAAAGCCGAGGGCAAAGGGGCTGGCGCTCTTGACCTGGGGCATGGCCTGAATCTGGCGAACGATACGCTCGTCAAGGCTGCTCAAACTCATGTCCGCGACATCGCGCTGCATGACGGTGATATCGCCGGCGCGCCGCTGCCGGCAAGCCCGTTGAGCTGGCGGATCATGCCCTCGATCAAGCCGCCGAGCATGACCAGCGTGGCTACGCCGATGCCGATGCCGGCGGCGGAGATCAACGTGCGCGTCCGTCGTCGCCACAAGTTTCGGAAGCTCTGGCTGCCGATGCGCGTCAGTACGCCCTTGCTCTCCTTGGCGCCGCCACCTTCATAGCGCAGCGCCTCCACCGGTTGCAGATTGGCGGCAGTCCACGCGGGGTAGATGCCGCCGACCAGCCCCAGCGCCAGCGCGGTGACCAGCCCCTGCACAAAGATGCTGGCCGAGAAGCTGCCCTCCAGGAACGCACCCACGCCCGGAATCTGCGCCGCAGACCAGGCCAGAAAGACCCCCAGCACAATGCCAAGCAGACCGCCGGTCAGACTCAACAGGATCGATTCGCCCATGATCATCCGCAGCACTTGCCAACGGCTCCAGCCCACGGCGCGCAACGTGCCGATCTCGCGCGTGCGCTCCAGCACGCTCATCACCATCGCGCTCATCATGCCCAGCCCGCCGATCAGGATGGCGATGGCTGCGATGCCCCAGGCCAGTCCCTGAAGGCTGGCGGTCCATTGCTGGTTGCCTTCATAGTCGCTGGAGGTGCTGACGGTCAGTTCGCTGTCCAGGTTTTCGATGCGCGCCATAACCTGTTCGCGGTTTGCACCGCGGCGCAGACCAACCTGGAAGAGGCTGACTTGACGCTGCTTCTGGGCAATGGTCTGGGCGTCCTCCAGCGTCACGACGCCGCCGGACTCCTCCATGCCCTGGCCGGTTTCGTAGATGCCGACGATGCGATAGGGGATGCCATAAATGCGCAGCGTGTCATCCACACCCAGGCTGAGCGCATCCGCGCCGCGGCGTCCAATCGCGATCTGCTTGGGGCTGGTGACAGGTTTGCCCTCGACGATGCGATAGTGACCCATCGCAACGCTGTTTGGCTCGTAGCCATAGACGAGAAAATAGGGGATGTCGCCGACGGCGATCCAACTGAAGACGCCGGCATCCACGTTGCCGACATCGGGGATGCCCTGGATACGGTCACCAAGCTCTTGGTCCAGGTTGCTGAAGACCACGTCGTAGGAGTTGGCCTGGGTCACCAGCAGGTCATTGCTCAGCCCGAGGGCGTTGCCATAGTTCTGGGTGATGCCCTGGGCCATCGCGCCAAGCGCAACGACTGCGGCCACGCCGATGGCAATGCCCAACACGGTCAACAAGCTACGCGTGCCCCGCCGCCACAGGTTTTTGAGGATCATGATTGCCTCTCCGTGTACGAAGTACCTGCCTCCAGTATACACCAAATACCGATAGCTTGCGGCCAATCAGACTCAGAATCACGGATCGCCAAGGGGTGATTCGGCGTTGAAGCGTGGCCACGGCCGTGCTACACCTTCGCCACGGAAAAGGCGGTGTTCAACCCCCACAACCGCCTCTTTCGTTTTGCCTTTGCCGATCTGACGGTGGCCAAGGATTTCGTCGCCACTGCGTGCCGACCGAGGTCATCCGGTAGCTCGATTTTTTGAGCCAGCGTATCTCATCGGCGCGATAGCCAGCGTCGCGTTCCGCTAGCCGACCGTGCAACCGAACCCAAAAAGGGGACCGCCACAGTGGCGGTCCCCTTTTTGGGATGAAACACGAAGGATGAGCGGCTGCCCGCGGCATCATTTGGACGCGTGGAAAGGGTCAGTCGAGTACTGTTTGCGCCGCATGCACTGGCGTTCCGCAATGGGCGCAGAAGTTATGGGCTGACGCGACCTCTTTGCCGCAATTGGTGCAAAACGAGGCCGTCTCATGGGTTGACGGGGCGCTGTCGATATCAGCAGGTCGCGGTGCAGTTTCAGCCTTTTGACCTTGAGTCTTGCGCATGGTGGCGATCTCTGCTTCCAACGCCTGGTCTAGCGCCTGGCTCTGGGGAGCCAACTGTTCGATCTGCTGAATATAGGCGATGGCCTGACGGCGCAGACGAAGATTGAAGCGCTCAAAATCTTCATCGCTGATCTTGCCAACCTGGTGGTCGAACTCCAGTTCTTTGATGGCAATCAGAATGCTATCTTTGCGTTCGACCAAATCCGCGAGCTGATCGTTCTCCACCAGCACAGGCGGCGGTTGAGGATTCAACAGCGGCCAGGCCACGTAGACAGCCGCGGCCAACGCAATGAGCAGGGCGAGGAAGATGGTGGTGAAGAGCATTATTATGGCGAGCCGTGAGAGCGTCGCATCAGGCGCGCGCCGCGATGGTGGTGGATGCGGCTGTAGTCTGGGGAGAGGGTCGGCGTGCGGGATGGGGCCAGATCGCGATCAGCACGCCGAAGACCAATACGAGACCACCGATCCACATCCAGACGGTGAGTGGGTTGATGTAGATCGTCAGCGTGACCGAGGCGCCGGCCGGCTCCCAGCCATTGAGCAGCACATAGACATCCTCGAGCAGCGACATGCGCAGGCCGACCTCGCTGGTGGGCATATCGGGCGTTTTGTCATAGATGTTGCGCCGCGGGAAAACGACGCCAAGCTGCCGACCACTGTCTGCATCGACCACGAGCAGGTTGGCGCCAAACTCGGTCAGGTTGGCTTGCCGCGAGCTTTCCATGCCGTCGTATAGAATCTCGTAGCCGCCGATGGCGACACTTTCACCAGGCGAGAGCGTCACGTTGGTGGTCAATTGATAGAACTCATTGCCGATGATGGCAACGCCGATGAAGACGATGCCCAGGTGGACCATGTAGCCGCCATAGCGTCGGCCGTTGCGACGCATCAGGTTGAGCATGGCCGTGCCCACGCTTTCTTCGTTGATGCTCCGCCGGGCCGCCACCCCACGCACATATTCCTGAACGATGGTCGCCACAGCAAAGACGCAGACCGCCAACCCGATGATCGGGTAGATGTTCTGGGTGACAAAGA
>JAAUPU010000416.1 GCA_012032975.1 Caldilineaceae bacterium
CTCTCGATCTTGGCCTGTTCGCGCCAATCGGTCCCCTGAAAGTGGCTATCGGACAGGTGGAGAATGCGCAGCCCGGCAGCGGGAAGCCGACCCGCCGCATTGGGCAGACGCACCGTCAGATGATCCAGCCGCACATGTAGCGGCTCATGAAAGAGCGCATAGCCGGCCAGGCTCGCGCCCACACCTGTTGCCGCCACCGCACCGCTCCAAAACAGCTGCGCAGGCGCCGGTTGTGCCAAAGCTCAAGCACTCGGCGGGCAGGCAATCGTCGTAGCATCCATCTGTTTCCACTCAAAAGCCGCGCGGTTGGCCGGACGATCCGAGCCAGTCGCCAATCGGGCCATCGTACTCGAAATGACAACGACACCCAAATCTGGTCCGCTGGTCAAAGCCGTGGGTTGCCCAATACCGGCCTGCAAGGCATCGAGCGGGCTATCGAATGCCGAAGGCTGAAGCCGCTGGCATCGATACCCAGCCAGGGCCGATCAAGTTGACAATGCGCGCTCTAGAGGCGAAAATGTAGCGCAGATAAAATTGGCGAAATCCCACCTGAAATATGAGGAATACTTTATGGCACTCCCAGCACTCTCCGCCCCAGACTTGGATGCGACGTTTGAAAACAGAGCAGTTAACACGATCCGCATGTTGTCTGCGGAAGGGGTCCAGGCCGCCAAATCCGGCCACCCAGGCATGCCGATGGGCATGGCGCAGGCCGCCTTCACGCTGTGGACGCGTTTCATGCGCTACAGCCCCAGCAACCCCGGCTGGGCCAACCGGGATCGCTTTGTACTCAGCGCGGGCCACGGATCGATGTTGCTCTATTCCCTGCTCCATCTGACCGGCTATGACCTCGACCTTGGCGAGTTGAAGAATTTTCGACAATGGGGCAGCAAGACACCCGGTCATCCCGAATATGGCCACGCGCCGGGGGTTGAAACCACCACCGGTCCACTTGGCCAGGGCTTTGCCAATGGCGTCGGCATGGCATTGGCCGCGAACTGGTTGGCCGCCCGCTTCAATCGCCCCGGCTTTGAGGTCGTCGATGAGTTCATCTACGCTATTGTCAGCGACGGCGACCTGATGGAAGGCATCGCCAGCGAGGCCGCCAGCCTGGCTGGTCACCTGGGGCTGGGTCGCCTCGTCTACCTCTACGACGACAACGCCATCACCATCGAGGGCAGCACCGAGATCGCGTATTCGGAAGATTGGGCGGCCCGATTCGCCGCCTATGGCTGGCATGTGCAATCCATCGATGGCGACGATTCCGCGGCGATCACCGCCGCGATCGAGGCAGCGCAGGCTGACCCGCGACCCAGCATCATCGGCTGTCGCACTGTGATCGGTTTTGGCAGCCCCAACCGCGGCGGCACCGCGCAGGCCCACGGCGAGCCGCTGGGCGAAGAAGAACTGGCTACGACCAAGCAGAATCTTGGTTGGCCGCTGGAGCCGCGTTTCTACATTCCCGACGACGTGCAGAGCTTCTTCCGCCAGGCTGTTGCCCGTGGGCAGGAGATGGAGCAAGCCTACAGCGACCTGCTGGAGGCGTACAGCCAGGAATACCCCAACGAGGCTGCCGAGCTTCGACAGTTCATCTCTGGCCAACTGCCCGATGGGTGGGAAGCATCGCTGCCGGTCTTCGAAGCGGGCAAGTCGATTGCCACCCGCAACGCCGGCGGCACGGTCATCAACGCGCTGGCGGAGCGCTCCACAACCTGGTCGGCGGCAGCGCGGACCTGGCGCCCAGCAACAAGACGACCATCACCTCCTCCGGCTTTATCACCAAAGAGGAGTTCGCCGCCAACAATATCCACTTCGGTGTGCGCGAACATGGCATGGCAGGCATCCTCAACGGCATGGCCGTGCATGGGGGCGTCATTCCCCACGGCGCGACCTTCCTGGTCTTCAGCGACTATATGCGCGGCAGTATGCGGCTGGCGGCGCTGATGGGTGTGCGCGTCATCTACGTGCTCACCCACGACAGCATCGGCCTGGGCGAGGATGGGCCGACTCACCAGCCATCGAGCATCTGGCAGCCTTGCGCGCCATTCCCAATCTGACAGTCATCCGCCCTGCTGACGCCAACGATACCGCCGAGGCATGGCGCGCCGCGCTTCGCAACGAAAGCGGTCCGACGGTGCTTGCGCTGACACGGCAGAACTTGCCGGTCTTCGACCGTCAGGCCACGGGTATGGGCGCTGCGGCAGGTCTGGCCCGGGGCGGTTATCTTTTCTATCAGAGTGGCAACGACGCGGATCTGCTCCTGATCGCCAGCGGCAGTGAAGTGGAGATCGCCTACGACGCCGCACGTCAACTTGCCGCGGAGGGTGTCGGTGTGCGGCTGGTCAATCTGGCGTCGTGGGAACTATTCGAGCAACAGGATGAGTGCTATCGCGCCGAGCTGTTGCCAGCCGGTGTGCCCAAGCTGGCCATCGAAGCCGGGTCAACCTTTGGCTGGGAGCGATGGGTGGGCAACGACCCCGCGCGCGGCGTTGTCATTGGAATCGATCACTTTGGCGCCTCCGCCCCCTATCAGCGGGTCTACCAGGAATTTGGTCTGACCGTTGAGGCCGTCGTCGCACGCTCACGTGCACTACTCCAGAAATAGGTCAACATCGCCCATGCTCACACTACTCAACGACATCGTTCGGCGCACGCGCCAGCACCACGCCATCGAACACGCCACGATCCATCTGCTTTCGTCCCGTTTCCAGAACGTCGCTTCAGCGGGGTCAGCGATCCGCTGGGCTTCTCCATCTACGGCGACGTGGGCGAGGAGACAGTGCGTCGCGCGGTGGGCGATGCGCTGCTGCGTTTGCAGGCCGGCGAAAGCGAGTTGGCCATCCATCCCAACTGTGGAACCAACCTGGCCACGACTGCGGTCCTGACGACGGTGGCCGCGCTGATCGGCGGCAGTGGTCAGCGTCGCGGCGGTATCGAGCGGTTTACGACGATGCTCTTGTTAATTCTCGCCGCACTGGTCGCCGCACGTCCGCTGGGTTTTCGCCTGCAAGCGTACACCACATCGGCTGCGGTCAGCGACCGCTGGGTCGCCGAGATCCGTTCCTTCTCGCTGGGCAGCGGACAAGGTTATCGCGTACTCTTCGACTGACGCCGGTTGACAAGCAAATTCTATGGTCTATCTCTTTCTCAACTGTGATGAATTTCTGGCCGCCCGGCGCATCGCCGAACTGAAGGCCGCGTTGGGCGAGCCGGAGATGGCCGATCTCAACACGACCGAACTTGCCGCGACGCAGACGGGCGTCGGCGATCTTCTGGCGCGCGCCTCCATGATGCCCTTCCTGACTGAGCGCAGGCTGATCCTTGTGGAGGGCTTTCTCGCCCAGTTGGACAAAAGGATGGCCGCCAGCAAGAGTCTTGAGAGCGATGCCTACGTCGATGCATTGAGGCTGCTCGACGGGTTGGGCAGCGCGCCGGTTTCCTGTGACCTGGTTTTCGTCGAGGAGCAGGGCGTGGACCGCCGTCGTCATCTCTGGAAGGGCTTTGCGCGTCCGGGTGCTGGCGGAGAAAAGGCATCCGGGCTGGAGACGCTGGTTGGGCAGGGCGCAATTGTCCTGGAAGAGCAGGGAGCGCCAGACGCCAAGGCATTGCCGGCGTGGCTGCTTCAGTGGGCCAAGACGAAGCAGATCGATGTGCAGCCGCGTGCGGTGCGCGTGTTGAGCGATTATGTCGGCTCGAATCTGCGACAGTTGGACAATGAACTGGAGAAGCTGGCCGTCTACGCATCTGGCCGCCCGATCACCGAGCAGGATGTAAAACTGCTGGTCAGCGATGCCAGCGAAGCGCTGATCTGGAACCTGACCGATGCACTCAGCCAGCGCAACGGGCGCAACGCCATGCACGCGCTCTACGAGTTGCGTCGCAACGATGCCAATCCGTTCTATTTGCTCACCATGATGACCCGCCAGGTTCGCATCATGATCAAGGCCAAGGATGCGTCAGGCCAGCGTGGAGCAGTGAACGAGTATGACATCGCCAAGCGGATCGGCGAAAGCCCCTACCCCACCAAGAAGGCGATTCAACAGGCGCGCAACTATTCGGAAGAGGAGTTGGACGCGATCATGAACCGGCTGCTGGAGGCGGACTTTGCCATGAAGACCGGCGCCGATCCGGTCACCGAGATCGATGTGCTTGTGGCCGAACTGACCCAAAGGCGCGCATAAGCTCTATGCGCCTTTCCCATCTTTCGCTCACCCATTTTCGCAACTACGCAAGCCTCGAACTCGACTTTCCCACCCCGCTCGCCTTGCTGCAGGGCGCCAACGCTCAAGGCAAGACCAACCTACTGGAGGCCATCTACTTCCTCGCCACCAGCAAGCCTGTCCACGCACAGACGGAGAGCGAGATTGTAGACTGGCAGGCCCAGGACGAGCCGATCCCCTTTTTGCCGGGTGGCGGCCAAAG
>JAAUPU010000417.1 GCA_012032975.1 Caldilineaceae bacterium
CGCTCTTGATGTCGATTCGCCAGCCGGTGAGTTTGGCGGCCAGACGAGCGTTCTGGCCCTCCTTGCCGATCGCCAGACTCAACTGGCGGTCCGGCACGACAACAATCGCAGTCTTGATCGATCCGCTGTCATCCAGAAGGACGCTGTTCACCTTCGCTGGGCTGAGGGCATTGGAAATATAGGTCGGCAGGTCTGTGCTCCATTCGACCACATCGATCTTCTCGCCGGCCAGCTCATTGACGATATTCTGGATGCGCATTCCGCGCATTCCGACGCAACTGCCCACCGGGTCCACGCCGGGCACAGTCGCCATGACCGCGGCCTTGCTGCGTGCGCCAGGCTCGCGCGAGATGCCCTTGATCTCGACAACGCCGTCGCGCACCTCGGGAATCTCCTGCTCCATCAACCGGCGCAGCAGATTGCGATGGGTGCGGCTCAATTTGATGACCGGACCACGGGTGCTTTTGTGGACATCCACAATGTAGACGCGGATATAATCCCCACGGCGCAATCGTTCGCCGGGGATTTGCTCTTCGCGCATCAACAGCGATTCGTGCTTCTCGTTGAGCATCACGCTGACCGCACCGGAAAGGTTGTCATTGCTGCGCACCTGGGCGTTGATGATCTCCCCGACCCGGTGTGCGAAATTTTCGTAGACAGTGTCTCGTTCTGCCTCGCGGATGCGCTGCAAGATCACCTGTTTGGCAGTCTGCGCGGCGATACGGCCAAAGTCTCCTGGCTCCGTCTGAACGCTGACCACGTCGCCAAGCTTTGCGGTTGGGTACAGCTTGTGGACATCCTCCAGCGTGATTTCGGTGCGTTCGCTGATGGCTTCTTCCACTACTTCGCGTTCGGCGAAGACGCGCATTTCACCGCTCACTCGGTCAACTTCAGAGGTTACATTGGCAATCGAGCCATAATTGCGTTTGTAGGCTGAAATCAGCGCAGCCTCAATGGCCTCGAAAATGACTTCACGGTCGAGTCCCTTGTCGGCTGCAACCTGATTGATGCCCGCAATCAAAGCTTTTGACATAGTCTATTCCACGCTCCTCGCGAACCATTTCAAACTGATACGTTCCGAACATTGCCCGAAAATAAAGCGTCCCATCCATGGGTCGGTCACTGATACAAATTCCCCTACAACAAGAAAAGTGGGGAAGCCCCACTTTCACAGACCGACTTCAATTGCTTGGCCGAGAATCCAACGGCCCACCCTCAAATCAATGGGAAAAGCATAGCACAGAGCGCCGATTTTATCAAATCGAAGTGGGAATCGTTCATCGCGGAATCGTTTGGGACGCCTATGGCCGGGTGGTATAATCGAGCACGGTCGCCCGGTCCTCTCCGAGCGCCACCCATCCACCAACCCGGCGCTGACGGACGCCAACGACGCTCAATCGTGGGTGTCGTCTGATGTCAATACATCGCCTACCTGCGGAATCAAAAGCCATATGAGTACGAAACGAACCTCTTATTCAAGCGGCACCCATTGGGAAGCGATGGCCGGGTATAGTCGAGCTGTGCGCATCGGCGACCAGATCCATGTCTCGGGCACCACGGCCACCGGTCCCGATGGTCTGGTTGGGGGTGATGATCCCGCTGCGCAGACCCACTTCATCATCGACAAGATCGAGAATGCCATTATTCAACTGGGCGGCCAACTGACCGACATCGTGCGCACCCGGGTCTTTATCAGCGATGTTGCCCATTGGGAGCCTGTGGCGCGCGCCACGGCGAACGCTTTGGCCATATCCGTCCCGCAAATACGCTGGTCGAAGCTAGACTGGTCGGCCCGCAATATTTGGTCGAAATTGAGGCCGAAGCGGTGGTCGGGTCCGGCGATGCGCTTTAGCCTGCGCCTGAACAATGACCTGCACCTTCAGGAGTATGTCGCCTTGGCCCAGGCTGCTGAAGCGGCGGGTTTTGACCAGATCTGGGTCAGCAACGATCTCTTCCTGCGCAGCGCGCCGGTGATCTTGACAGCCATTGCCCAGGCCACCTCGCGCATCCACTTTGGCGCCGGCATCCTCAACCCCTACACCATCAACCCTGGCGAGCTCGCGATGCTGGCCGCCACGTTGGACGAGCTGAGCGACAACCGCTTTAACCTGGGGCTGGCCGCGCGCCGGCGATTTTCTGGCCTGGGTCGGGTTGGAGCAGCAACGACCGCTGGCCGCGCTGCGCGAGAGCATTACCGCCATTCGCCGCCTGCTGGTCGGTGAACGCGCTGGGATAGACGGCGCGTTCTTGAAGTGGACGTCGGACGCCTATCTTCGTTTCCAGGCGCCGCGCATTACGCCGATCTATGTCGGCGCGATGGGGCCTAAAATGCTGGCGTTGGCCGGAGAAATGGCCGACGGCGTCCTGCCTCTGCTCTTCCCGCCGGAACATTATTTTGGCGTGAAGCCCTATCTCGAAGCGGGGATCAAGCAGCGCGATGGTGCGCTGGATGAGCTAGATTTCGCTGCGTGCATCTGGGTGTCGTTGGCGCAAGACGAATCCGCGGCGCGGCGCGAACTCGCGCAAAAGATCGCCTATTACGGTTATGCGCTGGGGCCGTTGATTCTGGCTCGGCTTGGCCTGGATCGCACCGATTTCGCCCCCATTCAGCAGGCGATTGTGGCGGAGCAGGATGAGGAAAAGGCGATCAGCCTGGTGGACGAACGTATGTTGCGCATCGGCGTCGTCGGCGGGCCGAAGGACGTCATCGAGCGGTTGGAGCCACTGGTCGCAGACGGTGCGCAACATCTCAGCTTTGGCCCGCCGCTTGGGCCAGATCGGCTGGAGGCCGTGCGTTTGCTGGGGCAGGTGATCGAGCATTTTGGCTGACGTTAGCATCTCCCAGCCTTATTGGACGCTATTTTGTCGATGCAACCGGAGGAGACAACCGTGACCGACTTAGCCACAAACACATTGACCGACATCGCGCGCCGCATCGAGAACCGCGACCTCTCGCCGGTCGAGCTGACCCAGCAGATGCTGGCGCGCATCGAACGCCTTGACCCGTTGCTGAACAGCTATGTCACGGTGCTGGCAGAGCGTGCCGTCGCACAAGCGCAGGGCGCCGAAGATGAGATCGCATCCGGTCTCTATCGCGGCCCGTTGCACGGCATTCCGCTCGCGGTCAAAGACCTCTGCTATACGCGGGGAATCCGCACCACGTGCGGCGCGGAGATGTTGCGCGATTGGGTTCCAGATGAAGACGCGACCGTGGTGCGCAAGCTGGCCGACGCCGGCGCGATCCTGCTGGGCAAGCTGCACATGACCGAGTTTGCTCTGCGCTGGCACCATCCCTATCGGCCTGCGCCGCTGAATCCGTGGGATGCCACCCGCTGGACCGGCGTCTCGTCCAGCGGGTCCGGCGTGGCGACCGCGGCCAGCCTCTGTTTTGCGTCGCTGGGTTCGGACACCGGCGGGTCGATCCGCTTTCCGTCGGCGACCTGTGGCGTGGTGGGGATCAAGCCGACCTATGGCCGTGTCAGCCGCTACGGCGTCTTTCCGCTCGCCGAGACGCTTGACAACGTGGGTCCGCTGGCGCGCAGCGTGGCCGACGCCGCGGTCATGCTCGGTGCGATCGCCGGCTTCGACCCGCTGGATGCAACCTCCAGCCGGCGCGCTGTGCCCGACTATCTCACGGCGTGCGACCGCGGTGTGCAGGGGGTGCGCATCGGCGTGGACCGGCGCTTCGTCACCGAGGGGGTCGATCCAGAGGTAAGCGCGGGCGTGTTGGCTGCTATCGACCTGCTGGGAAACTGGGCGCCGAGTTGGTGGAAGTGACCGTGCCGCCGGTCGAGGCGACTATCGATCTGTGGCCCACACTCTGTTCCGCGGATGCCGCCGCGGCCCACGAAGCGACCTTCCCTGCCCGCGCCGACGAATACGGCCCCTTCCGCGCCTGGCTGGAGCAGGGTCTCGCGGTGCGCGGCGCCGAGTACGCCAAGGCGCAGATCGTGCGCGAGGAGTTCGGCGTGCTCTTCAACGCGCTCTTCGAGCAGATGGACGTGCTGGCCTGCCCCACCATGCCGACCGTGGCCCCGCCTCTGGACGCAGACGGCCTGCCGGTTTTGGCCGAGGGGTATGTGCGCGCCCGCTTCACCTACCCCTTCAACTTCAGCCGCAACCCGACCCTCTCATTGCCCAACGGCTTCAACAGCGAGGGATTGCCCTTGAGCCTGCAACTGGTGGGCCGCCATTTTGAAGAAGATCTGCTCTGCCAGGTCGGCCACGCCTACGAGCAGGCGACCGAGTGGCATACCCATCATCCAAAGTTGCCAGCATAGAAACCCATCGAAACCACCACCCGCTTCACAATTTAGCCAACCAGAGATGTTCCGGCTCCAACCCGATCAAACGCCCGACGCAGCCAATCGCGGCGTCGAGCATCGAGGCTGGGCAGCGCGCTGCGAAAATCGGCC
>JAAUPU010000418.1 GCA_012032975.1 Caldilineaceae bacterium
TTTTCTGTGGAGTTTTGGCGAGGGGTGCAGGCGCAGATCGTGGCCGACGAGGTGATCGACGTTTTCCCCTATCCACAGGCGAGGCGCTTCTCGACCTGAGCACTTTGCAGCGACATCGCTCTTTGGCAACCGCAACATTCAACCCGGAGGAATCAATGGCAGACCCCATGCTTTCGCCCCAACTAACCAGCTACCTCGACGCGCTCGTCCCGGCGCGGGAGCCGGAGCTTTCATCCATGGAAGCCTACGCAAAGGAGCACGGCTTTCCGATTATTGGCTCGGTAGCCGGACAGATTCTCTACCAAGTTTCGCGCATGATCGGCGCTCGCCGCATCTTCGAGCTAGGCTCAGGCTATGGCTACTCGACCGCCTGGTTTGCACGCGCGGTGCAAGAGAATGGCGGCGGCGAGGTCCATCATGTGGTCTGGGATGAGCGACTCTCGCAGAAAGCGCGTGGGCATCTGGCCGCGCTGGGATTTGGGGACACAGTCCAATACCATGTCGGTGAAGCCGTCGAAACGCTGCGCGGCGTGGAAGGGCCGTTCGACCTGATCTTCAACGATATCGACAAGCAGGGCTACCCTGCCTCGCTCCCGGTGATCGCCGAAAAGCTGCGTCCGGGCGGCGTGCTGATCATCGACAACATGCTCTGGAGTGGCAAGGTCTTTGATGGAGATGACCGCTCACCCGACACCGCCGCGATCCGCGAGGTCACCCGTTTGCTGACCGAGTCCGACGGCTGGATCTCGTCGCTGATCCCGGTGCGCGATGGGCTGATCGTGGCGATGAAGAAGTAAGAAGCTGACGGGATGAGGGGGCGACAGGATGATTGGGTGAATCGAGTTCATCCCGTCATCCGCTCATCCCGTCTGGAAAACGAGGCTATGGATGGACGAAACCACTACCATCGCCGACCTGCGCGGTGCAGTGCGCGATTTCGTGGAGGCACGCGAATGGGGTGGTTTCCATACGCCCAAGAATCTGGCAATGAGCATCGCCATCGAAGCAGCGGAGATCATGGAGCATTTTCAGTGGAGCACGACCCAGGAGGCACAGGCGCTGGTCGCGGGAGCAGAGACCCATGCCGAAGTCGCGGACGAACTGGCGGATGTGCTGATCTATTGCCTGAGCCTGGCCAATTGCGCGGAGATCGACATCAGCAGCGCGGTGCGCAGGAAGCTGGCCCGCAACGAATTGCGCTTCCCCAGCTCCTGATGCACGTTGCCAGTTGGTCCGTTACGGAACCAGCAACGTGGGACAATAGGTCCGCCGCACGACCGCGGAGCTAACGCTCCCCAGTAGACTCTCGGCCACGCTGTCACTCTTGCTGGCGCGGCTGCCCATGACAATCAGGTCGGCCTCATGGACGCTGACCGCTTGCAAGATCGCCTCCGCCGCCGGCCCCTCGCGCACATCGGCAATGGCCTGGATGCCAGCCTTGGCCAAGGCATCCACCGCGTCCGCGGCAACCTCTGCGGCAACCCGCTCATACCCTTCCGCAAGCTGGCGAAAGCCATCGGTCCAGTCGTAGACCACAGGCGTCTCGTACGCGTGGACGATGATAACCTGGGCGTCACTGCGGCGGGCCATGTGCTCGGTATAGACGAGCAACCGTTCCACCGCTGGCGAACCGTCTACGGCCATGATGATAGTCTTGAACATGGTTTCTCCTTTGCAAAGTCTGAAGGGCCGACAAGAGGACAACCTAATGCTGCCTCGCCAATGTCACCCCTTCACCTCACCCCTTCGTCTTGCCGCCAAACATCCGAGCAACCACAACGAACAGCAACGCAAGCCCCGCCGCGATGCCGATCTGCCGGGCGCGACTGCCTTTGGTCGCCGACACTCCCTTGGCCATGATTGGGATCTTCTCTAGCCTGGTTGCGGCATCGCGGCGGGTGCGGGTCAACAGGTCTGGGTCGTCACGCAGCCGATCGGCCAGGATTCGTTTCTGCTCCACGTCTTCGTCGGTGATGTACTTGCCAAAAGAGCGCAGACCCGCGATCTGAAACTGATGTTTTTGGAAGAGCTTGAAGATCTCCTTGACCCGCTCCATCTCGATGTTGCGACCCAGCGTGTAATCCTCGAAACGGCCATCCATGGCCAGCAGCGCGGTCTCGGCCAGACAGGCGTACGCGGTCTTGGGCGGCAGTCCGATGTTGTAGCCGAAGTCGATGTCGCCGGGGATCAGCACCTCGCCGCTCTCGATCACCAGCACGTCAGGGCGCAACGCGGCTTCGGCCGGGTTGACATCCGACGGGCGCGCCACGTCGCAGACCACCGCTCCCGGCTTGCACTTGGTGATGTCCAACACCCGTTGACCAAAGGCCGACGTCGCCGTGATGATCAGGTCGCAGTCGGCGGCCAGGTCGCCGGAGCGGGTGGCGATGGTCACCTTGGCGTCCGGCGTCTCGGCCTGGATGGTGCGCTTGAGTTCGATCAGTTTCTCCGGTTCGATCGAGACCAGCACCACATCGTGGATCGCCTGGGCGATCAACCGCGAGCAGACCGAGGCGATGGAACCGGTCGCGCCGATGATCATCACCTTGCCTTTGGTCAGGTCGTCGCGCCCATCTTGACCACGGCCTGCTTGGCAGCCTCCAAGGTCGCCGCGACGGTGAGGCTGTTGCCGCTCGTGATGGCAATGTCGGCCTCGTGCGCCACGGTAATCCCCGCATCGCCCACGACGCTGGTGAACGCACCCAGCCCCATAATACGCGCTCCCATCCGTTCCGCCATGCGCGCCGATGCGGCGAGCCGTCGGTAGGTGAAGTGGGCATCCCGTTTCATCATCTGTCGCGGCGTTGCACAGAGCGAGATCAGATGGCCTTCGATGCGCTGGCCGGTGGAGGGAGATTGACCGCCGGTAATACGCGAGATGTAGAGGGGTGGGAAATAGGCGGCCACCTCTTCGACAAGTGGGTCGGGCAGATAGCGCGTCCACCAGAACCACTTGTGCTGATGGATAAAGCTGACCTCCAACGGGTGGATCACAAAGGCAAAGCGGTTGACCCCTGCCTCTGCCGGCTGAAGGTAGCGAATGGTCGGCGACCATTGAATGTCGGTCCATCAGGTCGAGATAGGTGTCTTCCGTCAGCGGTGCATCGGGGTTGGGTCGAAGCGCGACGAGGATGGCCTCGATCGTCGCTGCGGATCGGCTGCCGAGTGTTCCCTCACCATCCAAAGTGGGCATCATGGTGACCAGGATCGATGCGCCGCGGCTGCGCAGATCGGCCAGGTCGGTCTCGGTGGCGGCTTCGACGACGATGGTCTTGCGCTTCAGCGAGCGCGGTGCATAACGACGGATCGCACCGATGTCGCCCGCGATCACATCGGCCCAGCGAAATGGATCGCCGGTCCGCGGGTGACCAGCCTCACCGGGCTGGGGCGATATACGGCGGAATGGCGCATCCTGCAGCCGCTCTAGCGTGGCCGGCGCGGCCTGCTCCAACGTCTGTTTGCTGCCCACGCCTGGAAGGTCGGGCAGCCCAAAATAGATCATCGGGTCGGCGTAGCGGATGGCTGACGTGTGGCGCTCGAAGGCCTGGGCCAAACCGCTGTGGTTGAGGCCAGGGGTCATGAGGATTCGCTTTTCGGCGAAGATTCCTGGCTGGCTGCGGTCGGCCAGGATCACGCCCCAGCGTTCCAGCCCAGCGCGGATGCCGCTGCCATCCACCACCGGTGTGCGGGTTGCCGCGGCTGGCAGCCCGGCGCCGATGTGATGCGGGCGATGCACCGCTCCTAATTGCAGGTCGGCGGGCAGACCTTCCAGGGCGATAGCATCTACCTGGCCATCCACCTCGGCCACTATCTGGCGCGCCCGATCGGCGTCGCCGCCAACAGCCGCGCCGGCTGATGGCAACGTCGTTGCCCAAAAACGTGACGCTCTCAACACTCTCCTCTTCGTTGAGATGAATGACGACAACTTGCTTGCTCACATACGCCTCCCGGGGTGCGACGGCCACCGAAAGAGGGAAGCCGTCAGCCATCGTGAATTGGTTTGTTCGTTCTCTGCCTGTTGCGGCCAACAGTAGAAAGACCAGCAAACCCAATCGTATATGGGCAAAGCATCGGCGGGGTTGTTGCGCTGTTGTCAAGCAGTCTGCTGGCTACAGCTACGACGCGGGGACGGATCACCGAAGGGCGGGATTGGCGAATCATGACCAGTCCAAGAATCGATCTGCGGACAGACAGATTACTGGAACCGCCGCACTCAGCAGACCTCCTACATCAGCCCATACTTCTCCACCAGCGGCGGGCGCTGTTCGCAGTAGGCAATCATGCCTCACTTTTCGTCCAACGTCTACATGGCTTCGAGGAATTCTGCGGAATCGGGCGACACCCTTTTGCCCATCATACCGCCGATCAAGGCGCTCAACTCTGGGAAACAGTCCTCGAAATTCTGGTTG
>JAAUPU010000419.1 GCA_012032975.1 Caldilineaceae bacterium
CCCGCGGAAGGGCTCCGAGCAGCCCATCCGCGGGCTTGATCCCAATCCCTAGTCCCTAGTCGCGAGTCCCTAGTCTCCCTTCCCCCTCCCCTTATGACCCGAAGCGCCACCATCCAACTCGTCGCCATGTTCGGCGCGGTCGGTCTGCTCGTCGGCGCCGGCTTTCTCAGCGGTCAGGTGCAGGAGGTGCGTGAAGAGCACGGGGCATGGGGCCGCCGAAAAATCCTCAACGCCGAGCCGCCGCGGCGCATTTCGGGAAAGCACACCGTGGCTTTGCCGCGGTCCGGCTTGTCGTCGTAATGGGCGTCCCGCGTCCGGAGACTCTCCATGGGCTGGGTGAGATCGCGATTCCATTCGAGGCGTTCATCGCGAGATCAAGGTGGGCGTCAAAGAGCAGCATAGGGGGGATTGGGTGTCGTTAAATGGCCAGCCGACGTTCGCGCGCCGGAATTGTCCACACGCCGGAGGCCTGTCCGTCGCGGATGACAACGGCTTCGGCATGGAGGGCGACGGTGGGGCAGATATGCCAGGGAATGCCATAGAGCGCGTCGCCGACCTGGAAAGCGTCCGCCCGGCTCGTTTGGACGACGAGATGTTCCTCGCTATGGGAGATGGCCTCGGCGTCGGGAAGTTGGGGGAAGAGGACTCGCGGATGTGGATTTTCCGAGGCGACGGCCTTGTGGCCGAGATCGAGGCACAATTGGTTTGGCAACGGTTTGCTGACAACCCGGGTCAGGACGAGCGCCCCATGAAGAAAATCCAGATCCTTCAATTTCGAGCCGTAACCGGCGTCCCAGAACACGCAGGTGCCCGGACTGCATTCCACCCCGTCGCGGCGGGCATGGAAGGGAAAGGTCGGGGTGCCGCCGGCCACGAGGCGCGGCACGGGAAGTCCGGCGTCCTTGAGCCGGGCGAGGAGCGCGAAGACGGGTTCCATGGCCTGGTCGCATTTCAGGGCGCGCTGGACGGGGTCGGGGTCGTGCAGGTGCCCGTCGTAGACGTGCAATCCGCCGGCGATGAGATGGGAGGCGGCGTGAATCCGGCGGTAAAGTTCCTGGGCGCCATTGCCGGCAGGCACGGCCAACTCGTTCGCCAAAGAGCTTGGGTTGCCGCGTCCTAACCTGCTCAACCCCGCCTGGCTTCGCCATGCTTCGCAGGCGTTGCTCGCCGGTCGAGTGCAAAGAGTGGACATGGGGCTCTGCGCTGGACGCTACTGGCTGCTTTGGGCCGGCATCGGCGTGGACAGTTTTATTGTGACGCAGATAGAGCCGCGCGGGCGCCTTTTCAAGCGCTTCGGTTCGTTTGGCTACGGCGTGAAGGCGCTGCTGACCGTGCCAAAATTCCGTGGGATGCGTGCATCGGTGGCCGTAGACGGCGACGAGGTCGACGGTGATTTTCTGCTGGTCACCGCGGTCAACTGTCGCCTCTTCGCAGGGGGTGCGTTGTCCCTGAATCAGGCCGGCGTGCTCGACGACGGCGAGTTCGAAGTATGGCTGCTGCATGGTCGGCAGTGGCCAACCTTGCTCCGGCATACGCTGGAGATCACCCTTCAACACCATCTGCACAGCGGCAACGCAACAGTGAAAAGAGGTCGCTCCTTGCGTGTCGAGACCCGGCCTTGTCTGCCCTATCATCTGGACGGTGAACCGGTTGGGCATAGCCCGTTTCCTGCGAGATCCAGCCGCGGGCGCTGCGGCTGCTTGCGCCCAGCACCGCACCGAGCGACTTGTTTCGCCATCCAGGCGAACCGTTGCCCGGTCTGTGACTCTGCAGCCGGGGTGGTTCTGTCTAGTGGGAGATGTCCCAACAGAGCGGGACATCTGTCCCTTGCCGGGTTCACATCCATCCGCTATGATGGTTACATGTTGTGACTGGCGCAGGCCGTGGTCGATACGGTGACGCGGTGGGACGTGGTTGTCGGACCGGAAATGCGGTCTGCGGTGAAGCAGCTTGTGGTCGCCTGGGTTCATGGGTTTCTCCTTTCTGTGTGAGATTTGGCCTCGTCATTTGACGAGGCCAAATCTTTTTCTGCCCCCTTCCTGACAGGTGTAGAAAAAAACTTGGGAGGCGACCATCCCCACGACCCAGGTTTGACACCAGACCTCCCCTTGGATATACTCAGCGCGCACGCTGCTTCTGTTGTCCGTCGTCAATATATGATGAACGACGATGCACCGGAGGAGTACCCGTCGGGGAACGGCAGAGAGACGAAGCCATCGGCTGGAAGCTTCGTTGGTTTTGACCACGGGGAAAGTCGCCGGGAAGGTTGGTGGGGTGAAGCGGTCCAAAGACCGTTAGTCCCATCCGGGTCAGCCCGTTACAGCATTCGAGAGAGACCGACGCTCTGTGCGTTCGTGTCTAATCAAGGTGGTATCGCGGAGTCGCTTCGTCCTTGGAGAAGCGACTTTTATTTTTGCATTTTTGTTGTCTATTTCATGGCAATCATGGAAGGAAGCGAGGCTGTGATGAGTGAGCAGCAGATGCCCAAAGCCTATGACCACACCCAGGTGGAGGAGGATATCTACGCCTGGTGGGAGGCGAGTGGATTTTTGAGCCAGAACAACAATTGGCCAGTGGGCTGGCCGATGGCTCTGCGTCGGCGTTCGTCATCTCCATGCCGCCGCCCAATGTCACGGGCGCGCTTCATCTGGGCCACGCCATCACAAGCAGCGTTGAGGATATGCTGATCCGCTACAATCGTATGGCGGGTCGCCCGACACTTTGGGTGCCTGGCTCGGACCATGCCGGCATTGCCACCCAGAACGTGGTTGAGCGCGTGCTCCTGGAGCAGGGCACCACGCGCCACGATCTGGGCCGCGAGGCATTCGTGCGCGAGGTCTGGGACTGGAAGGATGAATATCATGGGCGGATCACCGCGCAGCAGAAGCGCATGGGCATCTCGTGCGATTGGGGGCGTGAACGTTTTACCCTGGACGATGGCCTGAGCGATGCGGTGCTGGAGGCCTTCATCCAACTCTACAACGAAGGGCTGATCTACCGCGGCAACCGCCTGGTCAACTGGTGTCCGCGCTGCGCAAGCGCGATCAGCGACCTGGAGGTCGAGTATGAGGAAGTTCATGGGAAGTTGTACACCTTCCGCTATCCGCTCAAGGCCGGCGGCTTTGTCGAGGTGAGCACCACTCGACCCGAGACGATCCTGGGCGATACCGCGGTCGCAGTCCACCCCGATGACGAACGCTACACCCACCTGATCGGCCAATCGGCATTGGTGCCAATCCTGGGCAGGGAGATCCCGATCATCGCGGATAGTTACGTGGACCCCAGCTTCGGCACGGGTGCGCTCAAGGTGACGCCCGGCCACGATCCCAACGATTACGAGATCGGCGAGCGCCACGACTTGCCCATGATCAACATCATGAACAAAGACGCAAACGCTCAACCAGGAAGCCGGCCCATATGATGGGTTGGATCGCTTCCAAGCGCGGCAAAAACTGTGGGAGGATATGCGTTCGGCGGGGCTGGTCGTGCGCGAGGAGGATCACACCCACCAGGTCGGTCATTGCCAACGCTGCAACACAGTGGTCGAGCCATTGTTGAGCGAGCAATGGTGGGTCAAGATGCAGCCGCTGGCCGAACCGTCGATCGCCGCGGTGCGCAACGGTGAGATCCAGATCGTGCCGCAGCGCTTCGAAAAGACCTATTTTCACTGGATGGAAAACATTCGTGATTGGTGTATCAGCCGCCAACTCTGGTGGGGTCATCGGATTCCCATCTGGTATGGGCCGGACAACCATGCGTTTGCCGCGCGTGACGAAAGTGATGCCTTGGAGCAGGCCATCGCCCACTATGGCGAGACAGTCCATCTGCAACAAGATCCAGACGTGCTCGATACCTGGTTCAGCAGCGGGCTGTGGCCTTTTAGCACGCTGGGCTGGCCGAATCAAACCGAGGATCTGAAGCACTACTATCCAACAGCGGTTTTGGAAACAGGATACGACATCCTCTTTTTCTGGGTGGCGCGCATGATCATGATGGGGATCAAATTTACCGGCCAAGCTCCTTTCCATACAGTCTACCTTCATGGCCTGGTGCGCGATGAGCAGGGCCGCAAGATGAGCAAGAGTTTAGGCAACGCGCTGGATCCGCTGGATCTGATCCAGGAGTATGGCACCGATGCGTTGCGCTTTAGCCTGCTCACCGGCAGCACCCCGGGCAACGATATGAAGCT
The DNA here is from genome assembly GCA_012032975.1 of Caldilineaceae bacterium. The sequence continues at coordinate 4,190 of JAAUPU010000419.1, forward strand.
CAGCCTCAGCCGCGTGGAGGCCAACCGCAACTTTGCCAACAAAGTTTGGAACGCGGCGCGTTTCGTGATCCTCAACCTGGAGGGCGCCCACCTGCCGCTGACGGGCTTGCCAGAGACGCCGACAGCCACGTACGGTTTGCCAAGCGATTCGGACCTTTCGCTGGTGGACTGCTGGATCCTGCAAAGACTACGTTAGACCCAAACGGAGGTCAC
>JAAUPU010000420.1 GCA_012032975.1 Caldilineaceae bacterium
CTTGGGGCATGCCCAGGCGGACAAAGATCTGCATGGACTGGACGTAAAAATCGCGAGCTGTGGCCACGTGCGCCGCGGGCCTGGGCAACCTTGCCGAGTGCAAGCCGAAACGCGATATCCGCCGGCGCGTTCAATTGGCGGGCGATGGCCAGGCTCTGCGCGAGCAGTGCTTCTGCCTCTTCCCACTCTCGTCGGACCAGGGCAATGTCGGCCATGCCGGAGAGGGTGGCGGCCTTGCCCTGGAGGTCGCCCAGCTTCTCAAGCCGAAGAAGCGCGCGGCTGTGCGGTATGGCTAGCCATCCTTGTCGATGGCGTGCAGCTTTTCCAGCGGCGTGGCCGCCAGCGTCTCGCCGGCGATCGCGGCGGTCAGCGTTCCGTTGTCATCTACGTGCAGGTCGAGGGTGATTGGCATGGGAGTGGTGTAGGGTGGACGGTGATCTGTGAATGCTGAATGAGCAGAGGCGTGAGAAGGGACGCGATCTCCCAATCTCCAATCGCTATTCTCCACTCTCCTGCCCGACCTCGCCGGCCGATGAAATGATCTCATCGCCGGCCAGATCCTCCTCCACATCCACCGCAGCGGTGGCCACGGCCCAGGCCACCACAAACCAGACGCCGCCGCCGATGAGCAGCGCCATGCCGATGCTGGCCGGGCGCATGGGCACATTGCCGCGCGCCATACCGATCAGGGTGAGGCTGATGCCCAGGGCTGCGCAGGCGAGGCCGATCTTGACAGGGGTGGAGAGTCGATGCCACATGGTGAGATTTCCGGATCTGGCGGATGGCCGATTGCGGTCGGTGAGCGGTGTATGGATTATAGCCGCGGGCAGGGGATCGACAAAGCGGGGGTGCAAGGTAGGGTCGCCGTAGGGGCGAAGCGGCGCTTCGCCCCTACAGCGTTGCCTATGCCTTTGGTCCGGCAGCGGCTATCTCGGCGGAGACCTGGTCTGCAAACTGGGTGAAATTGTTGGCGAACATGGCTGCCAGCTTGGTTGCCTGCGCATCGTAGGCGGCTTCATCGGCCCAGGTGTGACGGGGGATCAGCACCGAGTCGGGCACGTTGGGGCAATCCGTCGGAACCTGGATGCGAAATATGGGATCTTCGATATAGGCCACGTCGTCCAGCTTGCCATCCAGCGCAGCGTTGACCATGGCGCGGGTGTGGGCGATCTTCATCCGGCTGCCTTCGCCGTAGGGACCGCCAGTCCAGCCGGTGTTGATCAGCCAGCAGTTGACCCGGTGCTGCGCGATCTTCTCGCCCAGTAACTCGGCATAGACGCTGGGATGTTGGGCCATGAAGGGGGCGCCAAAGCAGGCGCTGAAGGTGGCCGCCGGTTCGGTCACCCCACGCTCGGTGCCGGCCACCTTGGCCGTATAGCCGGAGATGAAGTGGTACATGGCCTGTTCGGGCGTCAGCCGTGCGATGGGCGGCAACACGCCAAACGCATCCGCGGTGAGGAAGATGATGTCTTGGGGATGGCCGCCCCGCCCGCTGCGGGTCGCGTTGGGGATGTGGGAGATGGGATAGGCGGCGCGGGTGTTCTCGGTCAAGCTGGCGTCGTTCAGGTCGAGCCGACGGGTGTTGACGTCGATGCCCACATTCTCCAGGATCGTGCCAAACCGCCGGGTCGTCTCGTAGATTTCCGGTTCGGCCTCGGCGGAAAGACGGATGACCTTGGCATAACAGCCCCCCTCCGAAGTTGAAGATGCCGTTGTCGCTCCAGCCATGTTCGTCATCGCCGATCAGCGTGCGGCCCGGGTCGGCGGAGAGGGTCGTCTTGCCGGTGCCGCTCAGACCGAAGAAGAGCGCGGTGTCGCCGTTGGGTCCGGTGTTGGCCGAGCAATGCATGGGCAGCACATGCTCGAAGGGGAGGAAGTAGTTCATCGCGGTAAAGGCAGACTTCTTGATCTCGCCGGCATACTCGGTGCCGCCGATCAGCACCAGCTTCTTGTCGAAGTCGACCAGGATGAAGACATCCGAATTGGTCTGGTCCACGCTGGGGAAGGCATGAAACACGGGGCGAGTCGATGATCACAAACTCCGGTTCAAACGTGGCCAGTTCCTCCGGCTTGGGCTGGATGAACATGTTGCGGGCGAAGAGGTTGTGCCAGGCATATTGGGTGATGACGCGCACCGGCATTCGGAAATCTGGGTCAGCCCCACACCAGAGATCCTGCACAAAGACATCCTTGCTCTGGAGGTAGGAGGCCATGCGGCGGCGCAACTCCTCGAAGCGCTCTGGCGCAATGGGGCGATTGACCTTGCCCCACCAGACCGAATCGTGGCTTTCCGGCTCGTCCACGACAAATTTGTCATTGGGCGAGCGCCCGGTGAACTGACCCGTCCGCACCACCAGCGGACCCAGATGGGACATCAGCCCCTCGTTGCGCTTGAGCACCTCTTCATAGAGGGCAGGCGTGGAGAGATTCCAGTAGACGCTCTTCAAATTGCTCAGTCCGTGGGCCTCCAAGCCGATGGGGCTATGTGGCCGCGGGCTATATTCTGCCATCAAAAACTCCTTAAGTGGGTTCAAGGTTTGTAACTCGTCGATTCGTTGCTTGCCAGGCGGCAACCGGTCGGCGCTGCCCGGCGATACGCCCTGGATTGTACCTAGCGGCGGGAATCGACGCAACCGTCGAGGTGCGCGGGGAGACGTTGACGCGCCTCCACAGGCCGGAAATACAAGAGCCGATGGTCGTGATCCAGAGTCACTTCTGGATCACGACCATCGGCCTTGGAGTCGATCAGAAAGCAGATGGGATGGCTCTCGCCAACAGCAGCGGGTTAAATCGCCGGCATCATCCCTTGACCGCGCCGGCGGCGAGGCCGCCGACCACGTAGCGCTGTGCGAAGATGTAGAGGATCACCACCGGCGCCATGGCGATCAGCGAGCCGGCCATCATCGGGCCGATCATGTAGTAGTCGGAGCGGTAGAAGTTGCTCAACCCCACCGAGATCATGCGGTGGGCGTCGTCCTGGGCCAGGACCAGCGCAAAGATAAACTCGTTCCAGACGTTGTTGAAGATAAAGATCGAGGCTGTCACCAAGGCGGGGATGGAAAGCGGAATCACAATGTACCAGAGCGACTGCATTCGGGTGCAGCCGTCGATCATGGAGGCTTCTTCGATCTCGCCCGAGATGGTGCGCATGTAGCCCATCATCAGCCAGGTGCAGAAGGGCACGCTAAAGCTCATGTTGGCGACGATCAGACCGGGGAAAGTGTCCTTCAGCCCAAGCTTGATGATGATCAGATACATGGGTATCAGCATCAGCGAGCCGGGAATCAGATAGACAAAAAGCACACCGCGCGCCATGACCGAACGACCCGGGAAGCGCAGTCGGGTCAAAGAATAGGCCGCGAGCACCGAGATGACCACGACGATTGCCGTGGTGGTGAGCGCGACGGTCAGCGTGTTGCGCAGGTAGAGCGGGATGCGGAAGTTGACGATCACATCGCGAAAGTTGGTGATGGTCGGATCTCGCGGAACCCAGGTCAATTCCGAATAGATCTCGCGCTCAAATTTGAATGAGGTGGTCACCATGAAATAGAGGGGAAAGATGACCATGGCCAGGAGGATGCCAATGACCACAATGGAGATCACACGAAACACCGACTCGGGGATGCGGTCGATCATTGCAATCATTGGGTGGCCTCCTTGTCCATGTAGCTGGCCACGCCCAACACAAGCAGCGCAACAATCGGCAACATCATGATCGGCAGCGCAGAGCCTTCGCCCAGCCGGAAGTTCTGCATGGCCAGGTGATAGGTCAACAAGGGGAAGACCTCGGTCGCGCTGCTGGGGCCGCCGCCGGTCAAGAGCATGGGAATCTCCAGGCTGTTCATGGTCCAGATGGTCGAGAGCAAGATGACCACACCCATGACCTGTTTCAGCCCTGGCAGCGTGATGTAGAGGAAGCGCCCGGCCCGACCCGCGCCATCCACTTTGGCGGCGTCATAGAGGTCGGCTGGGATGGTCTGCATCCCGGCCAGGAAGGTCAACGCATAGAAGGGATAGCCCTTCCAGACCATCACAAAAATCAGGAGCGCCACCGCCGACCCCGGTTTGGCCAGGAAGGGGTAGTTTTCGCCGATCAAGCCCCAACTGACGAGGATCTGGTTCAGGAGACCTGTCTGACCGTCAAAGATCCAACGCCAGACCAGCACGATGATATAGGTCGGCAAGATCCAGGGCAGCATGAAGACGCCGCGCAAGATGTTGCGACCAGGAAATGGTTGGTTCAGCGAAGTGGCAAGGATCAAGCCGACGACCGTCTTCAAGAAGACGGCGATGACGGTGATCACCACCGTGCGAATCACCATTGGGTGAAGTCCGGCCAGCCGATGATGTACTCGTAATTGGCCAGGCCCACCCAGTTTCCGGGTCCGCGACCGACC
>JAAUPU010000421.1 GCA_012032975.1 Caldilineaceae bacterium
TCCGGCGGCAAGCAACGTTTGTAACGATCCGTTTTCGATCGAACGCTGCAATTCGCGGCTGGAGGCGGGAGTAATGATCAAACGAATGCTGAGCTGTTTGCCTTCGACTACGTCGGCCGCCCGTTGAATGTCCTCGGCGCGTCCGTTGGTGCAGGTTCCCAAAAAGGCCTGCTGGATGCGCGTCCCCACCACCTGGGAGAGCGGCGCCACGTTGTCGACCGTGTGCGGGCAGGCCACGTAGGGTTCCAGTTCTTCGGCGCGATAGGCAAACTCGCCTGCGTAGTCGGCATCCTTGTCAGGATAGATCGCCAGTTTGACTATCGCGACGCGATGGCTGGCCGTGGCCTCGGCCAGCGCGTCTGGGTCGCCGCCATGGTTGGGATGCAGCCGTCGGCTTAGCCGCGGGGCCAGATAGTCGAAGACCGCGTCGTCGGGCGGCAGGTAGGCGGTCTTGACGCCGAACTCGGCCATCATATTCGGCAGCACCATGCGCGATTCCAGCGACATGGCGTTGATGCCATCGCCCACCAGTTCGACCGAGGCGTAGAGACCGCCATCCGCGCCCAGGTCGCCGATGATGCGCAGCGCAAAGTCTTTGGCCGTTACACCTATCGGCAGGTCGCCGCTGAGCGAGATGCGGATCGACTCTGGCACGCGCAGCCACAATTCGCCCGTGGCCCACAGAACCGCCACCTCACTGCGCCCGATGCCGGCGCCGAACGCGCCCATCCAGCCAAAATGGGGCGTGTGCGAGTCTGCACCGAGGATCAGCTGGCCGGGCTGGACGACTGCCTCTTCGCTCAGCACCTGGTGACAGATGCCGCGGCCGACCTCGAAAAAGTTGACCACCCCTGTTCGGCCACGAACGCGCGCGTCTCGGCGTGGTTCTGTGCGTGGCGGGTCGTCGGCGCGGGCACTGCGTGGTCCAGCGTGATGGCCAGCCGCTCTGGGATTGCGATGCGCGCGCGGCCGAATTGTTGCCAGATGGCGCGGATCGCCGCGGTGTTGTCGTGGCTCAGCACGACGTCGGGTCGCGCATCCACCACCTGGCCGACCTGAGTGCTTGTCAGCCCGGCGGCGCGAGCCAATGCTTTCTGGGCAAATGTCTGCATTGACGATCTTTCCCATTCATAGGGGCGAAGTGCTGCTCCGCCCTACATCTAGATGAGGTCGTTCAAGAGTAGATGGGCCACCGCAGCAACCACAAAGCGGTCCCTGATCTCGCCATCGCGCACGGCTTCTTTCAGCCAATCGGTCGAGACCCAATGCAACGTGACAAACTCCTCGGCATCCCGACGCGGGGTCGCAGTGGGCTGCAAATTCCAGGCGGCATAGGCATGGCTCTGCGCAGTGCCGAAGGCTGGGTTGTCCCAGACCACGCCCAAATATCGCACGGTCTCCGCATTCACCTTGGCCGGTGCATAGCCGGTTTCCTCCAATAGCTCGCGCAGCCCGGCTGTTTGCAGATCTTCGCCCGCCGAGGCCAGGCCGCCGGGCAACTGCCAGATCACCTCTTTGACGCCGTGGCGATATTCGCGCTCCAACAGAACCTGGCCCTCGTTGTTGAAACCGATCACTCCCACGCCGATTCCGGGCGGCTCAAGCCGGGTGTATTCGTAGCGTCTTCCCGTGGGCAGGGCCACTTCGTCGGTGGCAACGGTGAGCCAACGATTCTGAAATTCTCGACGCGTAGTCAGCGTCTGCCAGTGGGGCGGGTCTGGGATGATCTGCTTGTCCATGATGGTCATTGCGCTGGCCTGAGCTCAATCCGCAGCCAATGTTTCGGCAACGGTTTCAGCGATCGGAGCAACAAGCGTCTCTGTGTCGACCGCCTGGCCATGATAGCTGCGCAGCAGCACATCGACGTCGTCGAGGCTCAGGTTTTTCTGGTCGGCCAACGCCTTGATCTGGGCGGTGATCTTCTTGATGTCCTCATCGCTCAGGCCAAGCTGCAACTGCTCGGCGCGCTGTTTGATCGCGTTCCAACCGGTCAGCCGGTGGGCGACGTGGATGTAGCGAGTCAGGCCAAAGTCACCCGGATCCAGAATCTCGTAGGTGCTGGGGTTGTTGAGGATCGCCTTGGCGTGGATGCCGGCCTTGTGGGTGAAGGCAGTGTAGCCGGTGATGTAATTGTTGAAGGGCACATCCACATTGACCAGGCTGGCGACGTAGTTTTCCACTTCGCGCAACATGGGCAGATTGTAGCGGCGGCGAATGGCTTCTGGGTTGTGGGCATAGAGCCGCGCGATCAGCCCGCTCAGCGGCGTGATGCCGTTGCGTTCGCCGATGCCCAGCACGGAGGTATCGACATGGGTCGCGCCGGCTTCCAGCGCGCAATAGGCGTTGGCGATGGCGCAGCCGGTGTCGTTGTGGCCGTGGAATTCGATGTCGCAATGGACCACGCCGCGCAGCGTGCGCACGAGGTCGTAGACCTGGCGCGGGTTGGCCACGCCGACCGTGTCGGCAATCCCCACCCGGTTGACGCCGATCTGGTCCACGGCGCGGTAGACGGTCAGCAGGTCGACCAGGTCGCTGCGGAAACTGTCCTCGCTGGAGAAACGGACCTCCAGCCCCTGGCTCTTGACATACTCGACGACCTCAATCGCCGACTCGATAATATAGGGGATATCCTTGCCGTGGGAGAATTCACGCAGATAGCTGCTGGTGCCAAAGAGCACGTCGATGCCATCCACGCCGGTGTCGATGGCGATCTTGGCATCGTCCATGTGGCAGCGGACGTGGGTCAGAATCTTGGCCTTCAGCCCCAATCCGGTGATGCGCGTGCAATCCTCGCGGCTCTGTGGGCTTGCGACCGGCGACGTCAATTCAAGATATTCCACGCCGAATTCGTCCAGTAGATGGGCGATTTCGACTTTCTGGTCGCTGGTGAAGAAGGCGTTGGCAAACTGCTCGCCCTCGCGCAAGGTCGATTCGATAATTGCAAACTGCTCAAGGCTCATGCAACTGCTCCTCTAACCGTCTCTCAGATTACAAATTGATCCACCAAGTCACACAAAGAGTCACGAAGGGTTGCTCGCGATTATTCGTGAAGCTTCGTGTGAATTCGTGGATCGTCGGTTGGCAAACGTCTTCCAAGCTCAGAATTGCGCCCAAAAAGAAACCGGCCTATCCGTCTGGAAGGCCGGTGCTGTTCTGCCAAAATTCAGAGCAAGCTCGGGTAGCCAGACGGTCAGTCCGGAATCTGCTTCTTGCTCTTTTTGCTGGCAACGGATGCACAGTTGCCGGTAAACCGCTCTGTCGTCCACATGATGGTCAAATCCCAGTCGATTCAGGTGGAAATTTCGCCCATCATACTCTCTGGAGGTGCGGCTGTCAAATCTGCCTGACGGCTTTGAAGGTCATTTGGATCAGGGTTGGATCAGGGTCTTCCGGCCTGAGTCGATGGCGCGGCCTGACTCCGAAACTCTTCCATATCCACCACAGTGCCGGAAAGACGCGCTTGCTCAGCCGCGAAAGACATCAGGTGGCTCTCCAGTGATTCGCGGGCGCTGGTCAGGGCCTGACGTTCGCCACGTAAAACCGCGATGAAATCGGCCATGATACCCACATCGCCGCCGCCGTGACCGCTGCCGCTGTCTGGGATGGGCACTTCTTCGACTGACCCGCCATGATGGTGGATCGTGATCTCCGAAGGCGACCCGAAGCGGGCGCGCAGGGTGGCCCTGGTGCCATCGTAGCGCATGGAGCGATGCTCTTCGTCGGAGTGGCCGTGCATCACCAGCGCGACGGATGCGCCACTGCTCCATTGCATGGCGACCAACTGATGGTCCACTACGTCGTTGTCGCAATGGTAGACGCAGCGTCCCCACGGCCCAGACTTCAGCGCTTCCAGCCGATTTTCATAGGTCGGATCCTGGGTCAGCGCAAGAAATGGCCAGGTCATGGGGCGATGGATGTTGATGCCCTCTGGCGCGGTTTCGGCGCGCAGGTGATGGAAAGGTCGGTAATCCAGATAGACGCCGATGGCCGAGAAGAGACACTCCTGCTCGATTGGACAGCCGTCTGTGCAGCGCAACGGGATCTCGGGGCCGACAGATTCGGCGCGGAAGTGCAGCAATGAGCCAACCGAACTCAGCCGCTCGCAACGGCCCGGCAGGTTCCAGTAGAGGATGTCCATGTCGTGACAGCATTTGGCCAGAATCATCGGGCTGGATACGCTCTCTCTGCGCCAATGGCCGCGCACGAAACTGTGGGCCATGTGCCAGTAGGCGACATTTTCTCGATGCTCTACAGTGACAATTTCGCCCAACACACCTGAATCGAGCACTTGTTTGAGCGTTACCCAAAATGGCGAATAGCGCAGCACATGGCAGATCTGGAGCGAACGCCCGGTCCGTTCCGATGTATGCACCAACTCCACGCAACCGCTGAGCGT
>JAAUPU010000422.1 GCA_012032975.1 Caldilineaceae bacterium
TTCCGGGTGACGACCGATCATCGTCAAGTCGCAAGAGGTGGTGGCCAACACCTGGCCGATCAGCTGCCCCAAGCGGCCGTCGCCCAAGAGATAGACGCGCTGCTCTGGCGAGAGATGCACTTGCACCAATATTTCCAGCGCGGCCGCCAATGGTTCCACAAAGACCGCCTGATCGTCGCTGATCCCTGCCGGGACCGGGTGGAGGTTGGCGATGGGCAACGTCAGATAATCGGCGAAGGCGCCATCCCGGCTGATGATGCCCAGGCTCTGGCGCTGGCGGCAATGTTTGGACACTCCTCGTCGGCAGAGGTCGCAGCGACCGCAGCCGATATTCAGCTCGCCCACGACCCGGCGTCCCACCCAGTCTGCTGCACCGGGCGCATCGACCACCGTGCCCACAAACTCGTGCCCCCAGCACGCCGCGAAAGCCCGCTTTGTAGCCCGCGGTCAACTGGAGGTCGGTGGAGCAGACGCCGGCTTTGTGGACGCGAATCAGTGCCTCGTCCGCGCCTGGCTCTGGGACGGGGAAATCCCTGCGCAACCGCAGACCTTGCTCGGTGAGGCATAACGCTCGCATCGATTCACCCATTTTGTGGACGACTGTGGCAGCGCATAAAAAGACGGCAAGGATTTTCCTTGCCGTCAATCGTCATCGGGTTGTGTAGCCCATTTGCAGCGTGACGCTTCCGCACATCATGCGTTGCCCAGCGCTGCCTTGCCGTTGGCGGCCTGGGACGAAGCACTCTGTTTTGGGAAAAGCTGCTTTCTTCCCAGGCGACCAGCAACGGCGCAGCATTAAAAAGCGAACTGTAGGTGCCGGAGACCATGCCGACGATCAACATGGCCATGAACTGCCGCAGCGTTGCGCCGCCCAGCACAAGGATGGCCACCAAGACCAGCAGGGCTGTGACCTGGGTGGCGACTGAACGTTGCGCTGTTTCGATCAGGCTGCGGTCGGCCACGGTGGCGAAGCTTTCCGTGCGGTAGCGGCGGATGTTTTCGCGGATGCGGTCAAAGACGACAATGGTGTCGTTGACGCTAAAACCGATGACCGTCAGGATGGCCGTCAGGAAGAGTGCGTCGATCTCCCAGCCCGCCACGAAGTACATGATGCCCACGAAGGTCACGGTCACCAGTACGTCATGCACCAGCGCGATCACGGCGCAGGTTCCATAGCGGAAAGGATGCGAGACCTGGCGAAAGGCCACCGCGATGTAGAGCAGGATCAGCAGCGATGCGATCACGACTGCGACCACGGCCGCGCGACTGACCTCCTGGCCGATGGTCGGGCCGATGCTGCGATAGAAGAGCTCCTCGTAGTCGCCAAATTCGGCGACGATCTTGGCGGTCAGCGCTTCCTTGGTCGGGCCGTCGATGTTGGGAAATTTGACCTGGACGGTGGCATTGTCTTCCACATTAAAGACCGTGGCCCCAGAGAAGCCGGCGTCCACAAAACTGGGCGCAACTCGACCGGCGTCACATCCCGTTCGAAGCGGAGCTCCCAGAGCGTGCCGCCGGTGTAGTCGATGCTCAGCGGCAACGGCGTGCCCAGAGTCACCAGCGACCAGAGCATGAAGATGATGCCAGGGATGATGGCGATCAGCGAGATGGTGAACCAGGTTTTTCGTCGTTCTACGAGATTATACATGGGCAAATGTCCTCAGGAGGTGGCGAGCGCCAACGAAGAGGTGGATGAGAGAATGGGTCATCTTGCGCCTCCTACCCAGCCGTGTTTCGCGACTGGGCCGTGCTGCTGCTGGCGGAGGTCGTCAGGAACGCGCGCATGAAGGTGCGCGTGATAAAGACCGCGGTGAACATGGACAACACCACGCCGATGCTCAGCGTGACTGCGAACCCCTTGACCACGCTGGCGCCAAAGCGACTGCCAAACCACCAGAGCACCGCACAACTGATCAGCGTGGAAAGATTGCCATCGCGAATGGCCGGCCATGCTCGGCTGAAGCCCGCCTCGACGGCCAGCCGCATGGAGCGCCCAGAGCGCAGCTCCTCTTTCATGCGTTCGAAGATCAGGATGTTGGCATCGACCGCCATGCCGATCGACAGGATCATGCCGGCAATTCCGGCCAAGGTCATGGTCACTGGAATGACTTTGGCCAGAGCCAAGAAGATGAGGACATAGATGATCAATGCCACCGACGCCAGCAGACCTGGCAGCCGATAGAGGATCAACATGAAAATCAGCACGCCGATCAGCCCGATGATGCCGGCGGTGAGGCTGCGCCGCACCGAATCCTGGCCCAAGCTAGCGCCGATGGTGCGGATGTCCACGACCCGCAGCGGCACAGGCAGCGCGCCATAGCGCATCTGCACGGCCAACGACTCGCTCTCGTCCCGGTTGAAGCGTCCGGTGATGACGCCACTGTCGCGGATCGCACCGTTGATCACCGGCGCCGAGAGCACCCGGCCATCCAGCACGATGGCGAGGGGTTGGCCGATGTGGTCGCGGGTGTAGTTGAAGAACTCGTCGCTGCCTTCGCTGGTCAGCTCGAAGCCGATCTCGTACTGGTTGTATTGGTCCTGGCGGGCGATGGCGTTGCGCAGGATCTCGCCGGTCATGACGGTCTCGAAGACCTGGTCAGGATAGGGAATGGCGACCGGCGCGGCCAGCCCGTTCGAGATGTCGGATTGGAGGTCGGCGGCGATGGTGGGGTGGTTGGTGGTGTTGACGATCATGCCCTGTTCCATGGGCAGCCCAGCGGGGTCGATAAATTCCAGTTGGCCGGTCGAGCGCAACGTCTCGACGGCCTGGTCGGGGTTGTCCACACCGGGCAACTCGACGATGATCCGTTCGTCGCCCTGGGCCTGCACGATCGACTCGGCCACGCCAAGCCCGTTGACCCGATTCTCCACGATCAGCTTGGCCGTCTCCATCACGCCTTCGGGCGGCAGTTGGCCCTCGGCCAGGTCCGCCTCCAGCATGACCTGGGTGCCGCCCTGGAGGTCCAGCCCCAGCTTCAGGTTGCGCAAATCGCGCGCGGTTGCCTCGCCCCGGGTTGCCAGGCTTTCGAGCCAGGTCGGATGGTCGATGGGCAGCACGATGAAGAGGCAGACGACGGTCAGAATGATGATGCCGATGAGAATAAGGGTGTTGTTCCGCATACGAATCTTTTGCTCCACCTGGTGCAGTGGACCTGTCGGGTCCAGCGTGCGGTCGGACCGATCTGCACAAACCAACCGCAGAGACGTCGCGATGGGCGGCGAGCTTCTCTGCGGTGCGTGGCGTGTCGGCGAGTCAGGCCAAATGGGTTCAACGGCAGCCTAACCCAGCCATTATAGGGTTCGCCCGCGGCGCTGTCAAATTGTGGCCGCGTTTTCGATTGCCACAAGCGGATCGGCAAGGTAGAATAGCGGGCATCGCTGCTGCCGCGGGCGCCCGGCTGATCGACCAGGTGGTCTACCGGCTCTACGGGCTGAGCAAGGCGGTGATCGCGGTGGTCGAAGGGCGAGTGTGATAGACTGCGATAGATTCGCGCTACGCAAACTTCTGCAAAGAAATGGGGAGTGAATGCAGACGTGTCGCACGCTGACTGAGGTTCACGAATCTAGCCAGATCATCGTTTCAAATCTGCCGTTTCGTCCTGGCGAACTCGTCGAGGTACTCATCAGCGAGGAGCGCGACCGCGGTCTTCTGGAGCAAGAATTATCCTCCTTGTTCCAGGAAGCGCAAACTCTGCCGCAGGTGGAGCGCCTGACCGAAGCCGAGATTGAGGCTGAGATCACCGCGTATTTGCGCAGTCGATGAAAGTCGTCAAAACACGAACATAACAAAAGGAGCAGTCAAATGAGACCTGCACTTGACGAAATTATCCAGGATGTACGAGCGCTTGAAACTCGGATCCGGGCATACGAACGGAAATATGGGATCACATCTCAAGACTTCTATGCGCTCTATCAAGAGGGCTTGTTGGACGATGAAGGCTTCGAGCAAACAACAGAGTTCACACGCTGGGCAAGTGCATATGCCATGAAAATCGAGCGCGAGACAGCCTTCGAGATTGCAAGTCACTCTTTCGTCGAGAGCTTGCGGCAGACGTCTCGTGGTCAAACAATCCGCCTCACTCCGAACCCCCAACTGGTCCAAAGCTGATGCTCCCGGTTCTGACGGATTATGAGCGGTTTGTCTACGGCTTGCCCCACACATATTCATCTGTTCGTCATTCAACCCTTGTCGTTATCAGGCACGGTTTTGCTTTTGCCGAACTTTCTGGGGTACTCACTTTCGGTCAGGAGATCACTCTGGATGTATGGGAGGATCTGGATTTTGCCAGCAGAGTGATCACTGGTTACGGTTACGCCGTCAATCAAAGAGGAATCCGCCTGTATTGGTATGATCCGCAGCCACATCCGGACGATCCGTCGCTAGCATCGAC
>JAAUPU010000423.1 GCA_012032975.1 Caldilineaceae bacterium
CGGGCAGGGATTGGAAATTTTCGCCATTGCGCACGGCCAGGAATTGTTGCCAAACGCCCAACGAAGGCGGCAGTTCGACGGGAACCGGCTGTGCATCCTCCGGGCGCTGAATGTGGAGGAATTTTCCCCCAGATGTCGGTGAAGATGACCCCTTTGGTGCAGAAGACGCGCACATCCGATGCGCACGACTTTACGGTCTCGCCGCAGCCGCTCAGCGTGACCAGCGCGCCCGATGCCAGCCGCGCCATCACCGAGCCGAGGATGTCCACTGGCGTCTCGCGATTGTCCAGCCAAGCTGCCACTTCCACAAAATCTTCGCCAGCCAGGTCGGCCACGGTGTTGAGCATGTGCGCGCCAGTGTCGAAGAGGAAACCGCCGCCGGACATAACCGGGTTCTGCCGCCAGGTGCCGCTGGTGCCATACTTCCAGCTTTGCCAGGCCACGGCATGGATATTGAGGATTGGTCCCAACTCGCCGGAGCGGAGGATGTTGACCGCCGTGCGGATCTGCGGCGATAGGCTGCCGTTGAAGGAGACCACAAGCAGCCGTCCCGTCCGGTCGCGAACCTCGATCAGACTCTCCGCTTCCGCCGCGTTCATCACCATCGGCTTTTCCAGCAACACATCCAGCCCAGCTTCCAGACACGCTTTGGCATGGTCATGGTGCATGGCGTGGGGTGTGATGATAAACGCTGCGTCCAGTTCCGCGGCGTATTTGGTGAGCAGGGTTGCCAGCTCCGGTTCATTGGGCGGCGGGGTCTGCCCGGCCTCGTCAAAGAGTACGCACATCTCCTCGTAGGCGGCACCCGATGGCTCGCAGACCCGGGCGATACGCGTCGTTTCGGTCTGTCCCAAAATGCGACGGATGTGATGACGGGCCATGCCGCCGCAGCCGACCATTGCAAGCTGGACGATCTGTCCATTGCCGTTGTTCATGACTTGCTCTCCTTGGTGAATAGATGGTGCTGACCGCTCAAAGGAGCGGCATGACTTCGTGACAGAAAAGCTCGATCCCCTCAGTGCGTGGGAAATCCAGACAGCGTACGATCAGATATTCCACGCCCAGGTCGGTGTAGATGCGCAGCTGATCAGCCACTTCTTCCGGCGTTCCGACGATGGCGCCCTGCGGATTGTAATAGGGCGAGGCGAGCGCGATCCGCTCCGCCTCGGCGCGGGTCGGCGCAACCGCGACCACCTCCGCCGACCAAGTCTTGACGATCTCGTCGTAATCACGGCCTACCGCCTCGCAATGCCCGCGCAACACGTTGAGTTTGTGGCCATAATTCTCCGCGCTGCCGCCGGGGATGTTCCACGATGTCGGCGTGTTTGGCCACCACGCGCAGGGTCAACTGTTCGCCGCCGCCGCCGACCAGGATGGGCGGGATGGGGTCAGGCTTTGGCTCGCAGTAGGCGTTGTCGATGCGGTAATATTTGCCCTCGAAGCTGGCCGGGGATTCGGTCCACAGTGCCCGCGTGATCTGGATAGTCTCCTCCAACTGAGCAATGCGCACCGCCGGTCGGGGATATTCGTAGTTATAGGCCAGATATTCTTCGTCCATCCATCCGGCGCCGATACCAAAGATAAAGCGACCGCCGGTCAGGAGCTGCAGGTTGGCCGCCATCTTGGCCATCAATGCGGGGTTGCGATAGGACTGGCAGAGCACGCTGCTGCCAAATTTCCAGGTGGGAAACGCGGCGGCCAAATACGCGATGGTGGTCACACATTCCAGCGCGTCCGTGTCCGACGGCTGCCAGCGCGCCCACGGGTGCATGTGGTCGTCGGCCCAGGCGGATTCAAAGTATCCTTCGGTCCGCTCCAGCACGTTGATGATCTGTTCGACGAAAACTGAACCGGGGCTGCCATCCACAGGAAACGAGGGCATGTGCCAGCCGAATCTTATCGAGGTCATGATGGTTGCCTTTACATTGAAGTGATTCTCTATCCGATGTTTTTGAGCGCTTCGCGCTTGCTCAACGGCGAGAGTTGGTTCTGGTGTTCAGCGACGAAAGCGCGCACCCAGTCTGGATCGCTCTTGCCATACTCACGCAGCACCCAGCCGATGGCCTTGCGTATGAAAATTCCTGCTCATGCGCGAGCAGGAGGATCGTCTCGCCCAGCAAGGACGTGTGGGTCTGGCGTTTATGTTTGAGAAACGCCAGCAACGATGCGCGGCGCACCCACATGTTGTCTGACCCCCGCCAGCGAACCAGTTCGGTTTCCAGTTCACGATGTCTGAGCACCAATGGCCCCGCGATCTTGGCGGCAATCCAATCGAGGGTATCCCACCAAGGAGAAGTCTGCACCAACTGATCATAGAGCGGCCATGATTCCAGGTCGCGAAATTTCTTCACACGCTCGGCCACATCCAGCGCGAGATAGTTTTCCTCCCGATAGACGCCGCGCCAGAGCGCCAAAATCACCGTTCGATAGTCGGCGCGCGTCTCGATGGGATGTCGCTTGATGGCTGCGCGAAACAGTTCGCGTCTCGGGGTAGACTTGACGCCGCGGAAGGGTTGGTTCGTCTTCATGTAGGCTTGCATGGGCGCGGCCTGACTGGGGTCGGCCAGACGCAGCAGGCCGTCTTCCAGATAGTCAAGGATGGGGTGATTGGCGTTGGCCATGCGCGTCTTCTCTGGCGTCAAGCTGAGTGGCGTCAAGCCCGATCCGCATCGGGGAGGGTCGCCAATGGATCAGCGTCCGTGCAATTTCCAGGCGCGGCCTGGGCGTTCAGCGCGAAAGGTCTCCACATTGCCCCGGTCGGCCACGGTCACATAACAGGTGCAGCCATCCGGCCCGCCAAAGGCGATGTTGGTGCAATTCTTGCCGGCCAGTTCAATCTCATGCAGAAGTTCCCCGCTTGGCGAGAGTTTGACGACAGTACCCTTGCCCCATCGGGTGATATAGAGATTGCCATCCACGTCGCAGCGCATGCCATCCATGCCAAAGTCGGGAAACTGGATCAGCAGTCGCTTGTTGCCAAGCTCTCCGGTGGACGACAGATCGTAGGCCCAGACATTGCGCTGCACCGTTTCGTTGACATAGAGCGTTCGCTCGTCTGCGTTGACCTCGACGCCATTTGTCGTGCCCATCCTGGTTTCCAACAGCGTAACCATTCCATCCGCGTCGATCCGCCAAAGCTGACCCCATCCTTCGGATCCAGTTTGGGTTCGCTGGCAAGAGGGTGTCATTGGCGGCGAATCGCGAGGTCGTTGGGCTGGTTCATGCCCGCTTCATGGGCGAAGACCGAAATGGCCGCGTTGCGGTCGGCCAGGGTTCGGGCGCGGCTGCAAACCTGCATGTCGACGCGCAACACGTTGTGATTGGTGTAGTCGGCGATGAACATATCGCCGGCGCGGTTGAAGCGGATGCCGTTGCCGATGCTGCCGCCGGGCAGCTCCAGAAAAACGCTGGCCTCGCCGCCTGGCGTCACCTTGCCGATGGTCTGCTGACGGCCAAAGTTGACCGCGTAGAGGTTGCCATCGCGGTCACAGGCTGGTCCTTCCACACCGTCTGTGAAACTGTGGGGAGGGGTAAAGTCCTGGCTGAGGTAGAGTTCGTCGTTCATGCTGCTGATCCCAATCTGCTGCGACAAACCGCCAGGCTTTTCAGAATGTGGCCGCCCAGCCCTGGAGCGAGTGGTTGCCCGAATGTCACGAATTTCTCTGAAATAACTCGTGACATTCGGGCAAATCGTGGCTATCGTTCAAGCGCCAAACCGACTATTTGACCTCGAAGATCGCCTCGACCTCGACCGAAAAGTCAGATGGGATCTGCATACCCACTGCGCTGCGGGCGTGGCGGCCGGCTTCACCGAAGACTTCCAGGAAGAGGTCGCTGGCGCCGTGGATCACCGCGGGTGTGTTATTGAAGCCGGGCGCAACATTGACCATGCCCAGCACCTTGACGACGCGCACGACATTGTCCAGGCTGCCGGCCAATGTCTTGACCGCCTGTAGACAGCAGAGCGCCGACATCTTGGCGCCTTCATAGCCTTCTTCGACAGTCACATCGGCGCCAACCTTGCCGATGACCTCCTTGCCGCCAAAACGCGAGACCTGGCCGGAGGTAAAGATCAGGTTGCCAGAACGTACAGCATGCATCAGTCGGCCGGCGTTCAGGTCGATGGGTTGAACGTCGTAGCCCATTTTCTTGAGTTTGGCTTCGTAGGACATGAGTTCCCTTTCCTATTCTGTGGGTTGCATGGAGAATCTGCCGCGCTGACGCACGGCGGGTTCGATGGGTTCGACTGCCTATTCTAGCCGCTGACCCGGAATTGCTCAAGGTAGGGCGCTCCATCCGTGCCGTAGATCTTGTCCCCGACGAGTGGGTGCCCGAGGTGCTCAGATGAACCCGAATCTGGTGCATCCGCCCGGTCTC
>JAAUPU010000424.1 GCA_012032975.1 Caldilineaceae bacterium
GTGCCGGAAGCGTTGATGGCGGCCAACGCCATGAAAGCGGGCATGGAGATCCTGCGCACCACTGCTGACCGAGATGGGCGCGCCGCGCATCGGCACGATTATCCTCAGCACGGTCAAGGGCGACATCCACGACATCGACAAAAACCTGGTCGACATGATGATGGAGGGCGCCGGTTTCGAAGTCGTCAACTTGGGCATCAACGTGGATGCGGACCAGTTCCTGACCCCCATCGAGGAGCACCAGGCGGACATCATCGGCATGAGCGCGCTGCTTACGACGGCCATGCCCTACATGAAGCTGGTGGTCGACACGCTGAGCGAGGAGGGTATTCGCGATGATATCTACGTCATGGTCGGCAGCGCGCCAGTGACCGAGAATTTCG
Source organism: Caldilineaceae bacterium (assembly GCA_012032975.1). The sequence continues at coordinate 384 of JAAUPU010000424.1, forward strand.
CCTGCGAGGTGGGCGCGGATGCCTACGGCCGCGACGCCGCGGTCAGCGTCGATATCGCCAAGTCGTATATGCGACGGAAGAACAGCCAGGTGGTCGCGCCGATGGCATGATAAAAGCTACTGATTCTGGCGTTTTCTGTGGTTGCCGTACTACTCCAAAAGGATTACGCGATATGCTGTATATCACGCGTAGCTTGCTACTAGATACGGTGCTTGCCTCTCCATCAAGTCAATGCTGGATGCTGTTTCAGAGCCAAAATGATCCGCTGAATGCCAAGAACCACAGAAAATCTTAGAACCAGCATATTCCGATGGTCTGATTTACGGGCAGAATCACGGTCTGGTCAGCCAAGCGTTTAGTTGATCAACTTTCGATGTCGCTGCTCTGCGAGTTCGATCCGAGATCAAACACTTCGATTCGGATCGAGGAATCCTCACCCGTCCTGTCAATCGGTCAATTCCAGAACTTCGGCCGGCCGTCGAGTGTCACGCGTAGCTGATTGAGCACATCGCGCCCAAGAATGACTTCGTTGCCGACCGGATCTCCGACCACCGGAATATAAGCGCCGAAATCGCCGACGACAATATAGACCGGATAGAGGCTCACACGATAGCGACCTCCTGCGACACCGCGTAACCAGCGTGTTTCGGAACTTCGCACCGCGACGTCCTGGAGTATGGATGCCGGAATCATGGTTGCGTCAGCGCCCGAGTCGACCACGGCTGTCAAGGTCACCCCAACCGAATCGCTTCGGCCACTTATCGATACATCGAGTACCGGCATTGCTGGATCGTAGAGATTACTGTAGGTATAAATGAGCACAGCGTCCTACCTGGTAAGCACTCTGGGAGAACGGAAAAATATTGTAGCGGTCGGCTCGTCACCTACCTTCGATATCCAGACTGCCTGTTCAGGAAACTTGTCGATAATGCGTTCGTAAAGCTTGCTGAAGTTTGAATCGCTATCGACTAATACACCGCCGTAAATTGCGACGTGCTGACCGAAGTGCGATGCTTGCAGTTCGGGAAACATGGCAACATAGGCCGCCTGTTCCTGGGCGAGTGCTGTATCCGGTTCGGTCAGATCAGCACCATCATCACCGATTGCGGCGGCTTGCTCGGATAGATCAATCGCATCAACGAGCACTTCTTCGATCTGCTTACCTCGTTCCGTCCCCAAACGCTCCGCTTGGCGATACAGAGAATCCGGTATCGTTAATGTCACTTTGAGGGCCATATTGTTCCTCCGTAGTCGTCTACCTGTCCAACCAAATACGTTCAGTGATTCGTCCATTTTACCACGGATCGCTTGAACCGCTCGGTCAGCCTCTAGGTAGGCAATACGCCCCACCGGCCGTTCACAAAAGCGTAAGATTCTTCGCCCAATATGCGTGCTAGAATGGTTGCATGCCCGTTCTAGCTTGCTTGTTGAGTGGAAGGAATACGATATGTTTGTGAGCAGGATCATGCTGGCGGTCTGCGCTCTGCTGGCGGTGATGGCTACGGCCTGCACCGCTCCGGTCGCGCCAACGTCAGTCCCCCAAGTCGCCGGCACCGCCGCTACCGGAATCCGCGATTGGGAGCCGACGAGCAGCGCAACAAGCACCCCAAGCAGCTGTGCCGCAAGCGACCCAAGAAGCGGTGAGCATTGCCCCCGAACACGCCGCGATTTTGGCCAAACTCGCCAATCAAGGCCCCGCGCCCGAACTGACCAACGAAGTCTGGATCAACTCGGAACCGCTGCAACTCGCAGACTTGCGTGGCCAGGTGGTCATCGTCGAATTCTGGACCTATGGCTGAATCAACTGCAAAATGTGATTCCCTCGGTGAGGGAATGGTATCGCAAGTATGAGGAGCAGGGATTGGAGATCATCGGCATCCACACGCCGGAGTTCAATTTCGAGCGCGAGTTGACCAATGTGGAAGCTGCTGTCGGAGAGTTGGATGTCACCTGGCCGGTGGCCATCGACAACGAATGGACCACCTGGCGCGCCTATCGCAACCGCTATTGGCCGGCCATGTACCTGATCGACAAGACCGGCAACATCCGCCACATCAAGATCGGCGAGGGGCGCTACGCCGAGACCGAGGCGATCATCCAGGCGCTGCTTGCGGAGCAGCTATAGGAGTCCAGAAAACAGAGACCGACAGACAAGGCAACTCCAAAGACGGTCCACCAAATGCGCAGGTCAGGCCTGCGCATTTGGTGGACCGTCTTTCTTTTGGAGAGTCTACAACGATAGCGAGCCAGATGCGCCATCTACGCCCCAGAGCTTTGACGGGTCGGCCCGCTTCGCCTAGAATTCGACAGTGATCTTGCGATCTTGCATCGTACGCCCATCACCTGCCGCAAGGCTCCACTCTATGTAGGTGCCATTTGCCAGACGCTCCCGACTACAGCCGCAAATGGATGGTGCTCGCCACTGTCGCCGTCAGCATCCTGGTGGCAACCGCCAGCGCGGGCATCGTCAACGTTGCGCTGCCCACTCTTGTGACCGAACTGAACAGCACCTTTGCAGCGGCGCAGTGGGTCATCCTCATCTACGTCCTGACACAGGCTACCTTGATGCCCATCATTGGGCGACTGGGCGACATTGTCGGGCGCAAGCCGATCTTTGTCAGCGGCTACATCGTCTTTGGCGTCGGTTCGCTGTTGTGCGGACTGGCGCCGACGATCTACTGGTTGATCGGTTTCCGCATCATCCAGGCGGTGGGTGGCGCCATGATGCTCACGCTGGGCTTTGCGCTCATCGTCGAGGCTTTCCCGGCCAGCGAACGGGGCCGCGCCGTTGGCTCGGTGAGCATCTTCAGTTCGACGGGGACGGTGCTGGGGCCCGTGATCGGCGGGCTGATGTTGTCCAGCCTGGACTGGCGCTGGCTCTTTTTTGCCACCGTTCCGGTCTCCATCCTTGGCATGGCCATGACCATGCGCTACGTGCCAGAATCGAAACCGACGACTGGCCAGCGCTTTGACTATCTGGGCGCGGTGACGCTGTTCGTCAGCTTGCTCGCGCTGCTGTTGGCGTTGACCGCCAAGACGGGCGGCGACGCGGGAGAAGGCCGCACGTTGGCCCTCTATGCACTCGCTGCTATCGCCTTTGTCGTCTTTGTTGTGGCCGAACTTCGTGCCCCACAACCGATGATCGAACTGCGTCTTTCCGCAACCAACTCTTCGCCGTAAACTTGTCAACCCGCCTGATCTCGTTCGTTTCGCTGGCAGGAGCCGTCTTGCTGCTGCCCTTCTATCTAGAGTTCGTTCTGGGCTACCATGCGCGCCAGGTTGGCCTCTTCCTGGCGGTGATCCCCCTCTGCCTTGGGGTCTTCTCGCCGCTCTCTGGCATGGTCGCAGATCGTGTGGGCGACCGCAAGGTGATGACCGTTGGCTTCCTCTTCCTGGTCATTGGCTACTTCAGCTTGAGTACACTCGGCACGCAGACCACGGCCCTGGGCGTCGTTCTGCGTTTGCTGCCGGTCGGCCTGGGCATGGGCACGTTTCAGGCGCCGAACAACAGCGCGATCATGGGTGCGGTTTCGCCAGCACAGTTGGGCATCGCCTCCGGGTTGGTGTCACTCTCTCGGACATTGGGCCAGGTTTTGGGTGTTGCCATCCTGGGGGCGCTGTGGGCCAGCCAAACGCTGGCGGCCTACGGCGCACCGTTGCCCGGCGGCGTGACGACGGCACCGGCGGATGCGCAGGTCGCTGGCCTGCAGACGACCATGTGGGTCGTCACCTTGCTGGCCATCGCGGCCCTGGCCTTGAATGGTTGGCTTCTCGCTCAAAATCGGACGCCAGCGCAAGCGCCGTTGCCAGCAGATTGAGAGAGCCATGAGTGATCGAAAGAGCGGCGTCCTCATCGAGGCGGCGCCCAATTTCTCTGAGGGACGGCGCGTTGACGTTGTCGATGCGATTGCACGGGCGATCCACGCGCCAGGCGTGCGCCTGCTAGACCGCACGAGCGACCCCCACCACAACCGCAGCGTGCTTACCG
>JAAUPU010000425.1 GCA_012032975.1 Caldilineaceae bacterium
GCCTCGCGCCAGCGATTGCCGGACGCCTGGGAAATGGTCAACGCTCGTTCGATGAATTCAAGCTCGCGCCCGATCTCCCCACGATGGCCATGGATCACCCCCAACAGCGAGAGACTCTGGCAGACCGTTTCCTGATCATCGACTCGTTGCGCGCTGTCAAGCGCGGCCGCAACAATCGCTTCGGCTTCTTCAGCATTTGCCCCGGCCAAGAGTATGTCGGCTTGCAGATAGAGCAACTTGGGACGAAGCGGATCGTCAGGGTCTTCGAGCAGCGTCAGAGCCTGCGCTCGGCGTCCAACGCATCCCCTCTTTGATTCAACAGGAAGTGTGCGTTGGCCAGGCCATAGAGACCGCGTGACCGGCGCGCGGCGTCCGACGCAAGCGCGACGCCGCGACCGAAGTTCATCGCCGCCTGTTCGCTGGCCCAGTTTGTCAGCGCTTGTTCGCCTGCACGCAGGAAGTAGTCGGTCCGCCATCCTCCGCCTGCCCCGCCTGCTCGAAGTGGCCTGCGATCTGGCTGGCGACACCATCCAGGTTGGCCGCGTGGATTTCCTCCAGCGCCTCGGCCACGCGGCGATGCAGCACGCGACGCCGCAGCCGGCTCAGTTCGGCGTAGGCCACATCGCGCAGCCGGGCATGGCTGAAGTCGTAGGCGTCGTGGCCCTCCTCCTGGAGGATGCGCCGTTTCCAAAGCTCTTCCAACCCCTGCACCACGTCGTCTTCGCTGTGGGTGCTGGCCGCTGCCAGCAGCTCAAAGCGGAAGGCGCGACCGATGACCGCGGCGAGATAGGCCATTTCCTGGGCGCAGGTCGAAAGCTGGGCGAACCTTGCCTGAATCATGTTGTAGACATTGGCAGGCAAGGACGCGCCTCCTTGGTCGCCTGCCAACGCGGCCAAGGGTGTCGCGTCGTCGCGTTCGGCGCGCACGCTCTCCACCACAAAGAGGGGGTTGCCGCCGGTCTCGTTGAACAAACGCTGCGACTCTTCGTCACTCAATTCCTGGCTCGCGACCTCCTGGGCCAGGAGATGTGTTTCGCTTTTCGTCAATGGCAACAGGGTGAGTTCGGTCAGTTGTTGCGAGAGCCAGCTTTGGCGCAGCAGCGCATGGAGCGGATGGTCGGCGTCGATCTCGTTGTCCCGATAGGTGCAGAGCAGGAGAAGCCGCGTATTGGGGTATGGGTGCGCACCGACATGCTCCGAGAAACGCAGGAAGTAGTGGAGCCAGTTGAACGTTTCCGGGTCGCACCATTGCAGATCGTCGAGGATCAGGCAGAGCGGCCGGTTGCTAACCAACAACCCGTGGGCCAGGCTGGCATAGAGTCGTTGTCGCTGCCAGTTTTCTGTAAAGGGCTGTGGTGCGGGTAGATCTGGATGATCGTCCAAAATCTCGGGCATCAGGCGTGCAAGTTCGCTCAGCCAGGCCGAACCCAGATGATGGAGATTGGCGTGCAAACGCGGCGCACGCAGCCAATCGACGATGGGCGCATAGGCCAATCCACCCTCGGCGGCATAGGCTCTCGACCTGGCCGTCAGCACGCCTTGCCGCTCGGCCTAGCTGAGGAATTCCTCGGCCAGCCGAGATTTGCCGATGCCAGCCTCGCCCCCCAGCAAGACAAGCTGGCCCACGCCGTCGGCCAGATTCTCCCAAGCCCCGCGCAGCGTCTTCCATTCTGCCTGACGACCCACCAGCGATTGGCGCTTCCCGCGCGTCCACGGCTCGACGGACTCTGCGCGTCGATGCTCTGGTCATCCAGCAAGAGCAACCGGGCGTAGGCAGCTTCGATCTCTGCGTTTGGCTCCACGCCCATCTCGCGCATCAACACGGTCGAGCAGGTGTGATAGACCCGCAGCGCCCCTGGCGCGATTGCCCAACAGCGCGTGCAAGCGCATCAGCCGCAGGTAGCCGCCTTCGTGCAGCGGATCAATGCTCAGCGAACGCTCGGCATAGCCCGTCGCCTTTGCATAGTCGCGCCGCTCCTCCAGCAGATCGACCAGCCGGTCGAGCGCACCCATGTGCTGCTGGTGCAACTGTTCGCGCAGCGGCAATAGCCAGTTGTCGTAGCATCCCGGCAGCAGGTCGCCCCCGTAGTGCTCGATGGCCGCTTCCAGATGTTGACAAACAACCGCGGCGTCGCTGGTTTTGGTCGGAAGCAGCCAGCTCGTCCTGGAAGCGGGCCACATCCACAACCGCGGATGATTCGGTCCGCCATTGCAACTGTTGACGCTCGACGCGCAGAAGTGCGTCCGCGTCGGGCAGATGCCTGCGCAATTGAAACAACGTCTGCGCAAGTTGGTCAGCGCCTGGGCTTCGGTGGAGTCCGGCCAGAGGTTGAAGGCCAGGAAGGGGCGGGGTTGGGGCGCGTCGCGATGGATCACCAGCCAGGTCAGCAACGCTTGTTGGCGCTGCTGACCGATGGCTGTCACAGGTTGATCGTCGTATGTAATTTGGAAATCGCCAAGTAGGCGGAGAGAAAGCTTGGGGGATTTCATGACCAATACCTACACCGTGACGGGCGTTATCGTGAAGACATTTGCGTGAACTGACGCGTGGGGCTGATTACCGATTGCCAGCGCATGGTTGCCTTGCCCTTTGGCGCTGGAAATCTCGTCAATGTCCAGATGCTTGACATCAATCGTTGGATGCAGACGTGCCTCCACTTTCTCTTCTGCTGCTTTGAACAAGATGCCTTCCACCAGCTTTGGGGAATCCAATAATAAGAGCATCCACGAAGCTCCTCGAAGAAGTACGAAGAAGCACGAAGTCTTGACCTGTTCTTTGTGTAACTGATATGTTGACAGTTCCACACACTTGCTCAGAGAAACCAAGCAGATCGGCCAGAATTGGGTTGTTTGAGAGGCTTTCAGTCGTAGGTGTGCTTCTCTTCGGCGCGGTCCTGCGGATTGTAGCCCAACTCGATCTGAGCGGGCAAGATATCGACCCAGCGCAGGTCATTGTTGGACATGCCGTAGTAGATGCCAAAACGCAGATCAGGGTCGGCGTCGATGCAGCGCTCGAAGATCTGCACGATGTCACGCTGGCTGACGTAGATGTCCGCTCCGTGGGGCGGGCGAGGCCGGTCGCGCTCGACCTGGCCGATGCGCACGCAGAGGCAAGAAAGGCCGTGGCGATGGGGCATAGACGCGCGCCAGGGATTCCATCCAGACCTTGCTTGCGCCGTAGATGCCGCGCGGCTCCGCCGGCAGAGCGGGTGAGATGAGCGGGCGCTCGTCTGGAATGTCGTCAAAACGGCGCTCCATCATCGCGCGATAAGGCTCTTGTTCGCGATGGCCCTCGGAGACCATGATGCTGCTGGCGGCGACGATGCGCGCCACGCCGGCCTCTCGACAGGCCTCGAAAAGATGGTAGGCGCCGATGATGTTGTTGTCGAGCACGCTCTGCCACTCGCGGCCTTCCGGGTCAGCCGCCAGATGCACGACGACATCCATGCCCTCGACCGCGGCGCGCAGAGCAGCGTAATCGGTCAGCGAGCAGAGGTGAAATCTCTCGTCCGGGATCTCCAGCGTCCATGCGCTGGGCACGCGCACCGATGGCTCGCGCTTGACGTCAAGCGCAAACGCTTCGTACTTTTCCGGCTGGTCGCGCAGCCGCGCATAGGTCATGTAGCCCACCTGGCCGGTGCGCCGGTTACCAACACTCGTTTGATCGGTGACATGAAGTGGCTCTCCTTGTGCGTGGTTTGGTGAAGGGGGGAAGATCGGCGCTGACCATCTGTCTACACGGCGGAAACGACCAGGCGGACTTGGTTGCCAGCGCGGTCGTGAACGGTCCAGCCGCCATTCACATCCGTGACAGCCACCCCGGACGCCTCGATCCGCGCCAGCAACTCGTCGCCGGCCTGAGCCGTAGGCAGGCAGATCTCGTAGCCAAGCAGCCTTGCGGCTTCAGCAGGCGGCGGAGCAGCGCCCCGGCTGTGCCAGGTATTCATGCCAAGATGATGATGATAACCGCGCCGACAAGAACGTGGCTGCCCCGCCATAGCGCATGACGAGGTCGAAGCCCAGGCTATTGACATAAAAATCCTCCGCCGCAGCGATATCGTTGACCTGCAAATGCATGTGACCGATCACGGTCTCGGGATGCAGTCCAGCCCATGCCGGCTGGTCGCCACTTAGTTCGGCCAACACGCCGTCGGCGTCGAAAGGGTCCACCGTCATCTTGAGCGTGCCGTTTGGATAGCGCCATTCAGAGCGGGGTCGGTCGCGGTAGATCTCGATGCCGTGGCCATCGGGGTCGGTGAGGTAGATGGCTTCGCTGACCGCGTGGTCGGACCAGCCGCCGATGCGCGTCTGGGTTTCGCCCAGATGACGCAGCGTGCGCGCCAGTTCGAGAC
>JAAUPU010000426.1 GCA_012032975.1 Caldilineaceae bacterium
AGCCACTCCAGACGGGTGACACGGTTGATCTGTTGCGGCCAGGCGCCGAGAAGATGCCAATAGTAGGGTCGCAGCATGACCAACGTGATGCCCATCAGCAGGGGCGTGACCAGTGCTATCCACACCGGCCCCTCGGCCACCACGTTGGGTGGATTGCCCAACAACGGCGGGATCGCATCAGTCAGGTTGGCCAGCGACGCCAACATCCTGGGCAGAAATCCAGCGATTGCCAATGGCAGACCCAGCGCGATGCTGGCCACCAAAAGCGACACCACGACCCCCGGTTGCAGCGAGTTGTGATTCGCGCGCGGCGCGCCCCAACTGCGCAGCAGCGCGGCAATCTGAATCGACTGCGCGGCGACATAGATGAGAAAGAAGATCACGAAGAACGAACCGGCGGTCAAGAGGCGAGCCAAGGCTGGCTGGCCAAGAAATCCTGGGGTAAATGGCACGCCAGCCAGCGCCAGCGCGCCGACGCTGACGGGAATCTGCCAGCCCCATGTCTCCCAGGCCTGTTCTCCTACCAACCAGAGCGCGCCGCCCAGCGCAAACGCGGTGGTTGGCCAGATGAGACCGCGCGGTCCGGGCGTGTGGGCCAGCGCACTGGAGAGCGCGGCCACCCCAACCGATGTGATCAACACGAAGGTGGTGTGGTTGGGCTGGTCCTGAGAAGTCCAAGCGGCCAACGCGCTGCCCAGGATCGCCAGGATCATCAGCGCCAGGACGTCTGGCCGCAGCAGCACGAGCTGACCGCCCAGTTCGATGGTCCAGCCGAGCAGCCACAGCCCGCACAGCACCGGCACCATGTGGTCCAGGAGGCGTTCGGAAACGTTGACGCGTTTCTGATCAGAAGGCAAGAGCCAGAGGTGGAAGGGGTAGACGCCCGCGCGGATCGCGCCGGCCAGGAGCATGAGCGCGATGGTTTCCAGCGGCAAGATGCCGCCCTGAAGGGGCTGCCCTGGGCCGGAAGGTCCGGCGGGCAGCAGTCCGATCAGAAGAAACATCGCACCGATCAGGCTCAAGCCCTTTGCCTGGTTTTGGGGGGCAAGTTGAAACGCCGCCCGGCTATGTTCGGTCTGGACAGCGCTTCGCAGCAGGATCAGCACATCCAGTACAACCCACGTGAGCGTGGCCGTGAGCAGATTGCCGCTGCCGACAAAAAGCAGACCCGCGGCCAACACACCCAGGTGAACCGCCAACGTCGCGTGGACGCGTCGCTCCGAAGCGATTGGAGCCGTCGGCTGCGGACTGTTGAGCGTGAGCAAGATGCCCACGCCGCCAAGCAGCAGCAACAGCCCGGAAATGTACCAGTTCCAGCCGTCGCCGATCCAAAGCAAATTAAAGCCAGCCTGGAGCATCAATTGCCAGGGCTGGCTGTAGGTGGGGACAACGGGAGCAGCCTGCAGGCCTAAATAGAACCAGGTTGCGAGGCCAACAAAAAATAGCGCCAACCCGGTCAATACTCCGGGCCGGCGCACCCAGCGCCCTATGATAACTTGGACGAAGGCTCCGATCAGCAGCACGACGGCTGGTCCGACAGGCGAACTGATCACACCCCAGAAAGTAGTCACAACGGCGAATTTTAGCACAGCCCGATTGGCGGGACAAAAGCAGGGCAAAACGAGGGGTATAGCAATATCAGCGTGTGAAGGCGGGCCGTCTCTGCCGCCTAGATGAGCTTCCCCGCCAACACGGTGACTGCCTGCCCACCGATGATGATTCGGTCGCCTTTGATGCGCAGGCGAAGCAGCCCGCCACGCGCGGAGAGCTGGCGCGCGATGAATTCGGACTTGCCCAGTCGTTGCTGCCAATAGGGCGCCAGGCAACAATGGGCGGAGCCTGTCACCGGGTCTTCGTTCACACCGACAGCTGGGCCAAAGAAGCGCGAAACAAAATCGGTTTCATCGGTACTGGCGCGGCCGCACACGATCACCCCGCGGACGGGATAGGTGGCTAGCTGCGGCAGATCGGGCTTCAGTTCGCGCACGATCTCTTCGCCATCCACCTCGACAATGTAATCAAAGGCGCTTTGGCCAACATAGAGTGCCTCGACATGGAGTGCGTCCAGCAGCCCTGCGGGCGCCGCGATCTCACGGGGCGGCGTCGCGGGGAAGTTCAGTTCGATCCAGCTTCCCACGCGCGTGGCGGTCAACAGCCCGCTCAGCGTGTGAAAGCGCGCTTCCTGATCGGCTGGCAGAAGGCCCGTTTCCCAGAGAATATGGGCAGAGGCCAGCGTCGCGTGGCCACAGAGATCGACCTCGGCCTGCGGCGTAAACCAGCGAAGGCTGTAGCCATCGGCAAGCGGGTACAAAAAGGCCGTCTCGGATAGATTCATCTCGGCCGCGACCTGTTGCATCCAGCCGTCTCGCGGCCGCGGACGAAGCCGCATCCAGCAGGCAGACCGCGGCTGGGTTGCCGGCGAACGCTCTGTCGGTGAAGGCATCTACCTGGAAAATGTCGATAGGCATCGGGTTCACACCATGTAGAGCAGCATCACGACCACTGTGCGGGCATAGACGCTGTGGGGAAGGCGGGCGGGCATACGCACCCACGCGCCAGCTTCTACCGAGAGCGCATCCTCACCCAGCGTGAGATCGGCCTGACCGGAGAGGAAGTGCAACATGGCCGGACGGCTTGCGGTATGCTCGGAAAGCTCCTGCCCGGCGGCGAAGCCAAAGAGGATCAGTTTCAGATTCTCTTCATTGACCAGCGTGCGGCTGACGATGCTGTCCGGCGGAATTGTCGGCAATTCTGCGGCCAGGTCAGCGAAGAGCGAGTAGGACGGTTCCATGTTGTTGCTCCGAGTTGTTGCTCCGATCCGGTTGGCTGTTGCGCGGGGCGAACGGACCCAGAATACTACAGAATAAAGTCGCCGCAAAACGCGCGGGCCAAATCAGGATTGCAACATGACCCGATTTGCCTTGCATCTACTTCGCAGCACCACTATACTAAAATGGGCGCCAGGGTCAGCGACCATCAACCCGCGACGCCACGCCCTACGCAAGCCAAATCCACAGACAAGCGTCAGGATCAACACTCATGTTTCGCAATCTCAGCACAGGCACCATCAGCGTCAAGGCCACGCTCACGGAAGCGATATCCTACGCCGCGGAGAACGGCTTCGACGGCGTAGACTTTTCAGTCGCCGAGGCCAAGATGCTGGCCGACGAAAAGGGCATCGACCACGTACGCAGGCTGTTTCAGAGCGCGGGCGTGCGGCCTGGATCTTGGGGTTTTCCAGTGGACTTCCGCGGCGACGAGGCGACCTGGCGCGCCGGGCTGGATGTGCTGCCCGGTCAGGCCGCGTTCGCCCGCGATCTGGGCTGTACGCGCACAGCCACCTGGATCGCGCCGGGCGACAACGAGCGCAACTACTTCGAGAACTTTCAGTTCCATGTCAGTCGGCTGCGGCCAGCCGCCCAAATCCTGGCCGACCACGGCATCCGCTTTGGGTTGGAATGGGTCGGCCCCAAGACGCTGCGCGCGACCCGGAAGCACGCCTTTCTCCACACCATGGATGGGATGCGCGCCTTGGGCGCGGCCATTGGCACGGGCAATGTCGGGCTGCTGGTCGACATTTGGCACATCTACACCGCTCACGGCCAGTGGGACGACATCCGCGAACTGAGCGCCGAAGAGGTGGTCGTGGTGCATGTCAACGATGCGCCCCCCGGCTTGACCATCGACGAGCAACTCGACCAGGTGCGCGCCCTGCCCGGCGAGACAGGCGTCCTCGACATCGCCGGTTTTCTCCATGCGCTGCGCGATATTGGCTACGACGGTCCGGTCACCGCCGAACCTTTCAGCCAGCGCGTGCGCGATCTACCGCCCGCCCAAGCCGTCGCCGCCACCGCCGAAGCCATGAAAAAGATCTGGCAGCTCGCCGATCTCCCAGGCTAACCCCGATCCCTCTGTCATACCGTCATCCGTGTCATCCCTGTCATCCCGTCAGGCGCTGGATGGTTCAGGGTAGAACCAACCACCATGCCTTGCCGAATTGCCGCAGCGTGGCTTTCTACTTCTCATCGGTACTCTGCAACATGAACTGCATGAGCGCCTCGCTGATATGAAAGCCTTCGATCTGGAGCATTTCCAGCACGGGATGAATGGATGAAATCAGGCCATTCCGTCTTGCCTGGAGCAATATTCCCAGCGTGCCGGTCACACGGAGCCCCAGACGATTGGCCATATGACGCGCCTGGCGATCATCTAATCCAACAATCCGAAGCTGTTGGCGATACGCAAGCGCAATCACAGAGCGTTCTCCCGGCCCAAGGCGATTGGGCGGCAGATCACTCAACGCATTTGAATCAGGCTCCACGATATGAACCCACGAAT
>JAAUPU010000427.1 GCA_012032975.1 Caldilineaceae bacterium
GACGACGACCGCGACTTCCGCCTGGGGGTCGTGGATCTGCTCGGCGACCTGCCGCTGCGCTTGGAGATCGTTCAGGTGGAGACCGGCGACGAGGCCCTCGGGATCCTGCGTCTCGAGCCCTTCCACCTGGGTCTGATCGACATGCACATGCCGGGCCTCACCGGCCTCGAAGTGCTCGCTGCGCTGCGCCGCGAGACGCGCGGCGCTGATGGTCGCCAATCAGAATGAAGATCGAGTCTTCATCGCCCCGGCTGATGATGTGGTCGGTCAAGAAGCGCAGCTGATATTCCACCGCGTTGAAGTAGTTCTGCCGTCGAGTTTCGTGTGCGATCAATTCCTGCGACATGGCGACGGGTTGCGGACCCGGCTGGTTCAGTTGTCGCCAGTCGTCGGCCAACTCTGGCATGGGATCCCAGGGGTAGTGAGAATTCTGCGTGATATTGAAGAAGAGGAGCGGTTGCTCGACCTCCCGGTCGATCTGCTCCTGGGCCATGCCCATCGCGACAATCGTCGAGTCCGGCGCGCCGGTCCCCACCCATACCCTGGCCCCACATAGCCGAGATCCCGGCTGCGCAGCCAGCGGTCCACGCCGTAAAAATTGCGATAGCGCAACCACTCCTCTTCCTTCAATTCGGTCGAGATCGACGAGAGCCGCACATGTTCATACCCCTGGGCCTGAAGATATCTGCCCAGGTCGGGGAATTGGTCGATCTGATATTTGTTGAAGAGCGAGAGGAATTGGGGATGGCTGTCGATGCGATAGCCGAAGAGCGCGCTGGTGTAGGCCATCCACGAGCCGCCACCCCAGGTCGGCGATTCGCTGAGCGCGGAGGCCGACTGCCAGCCAGCGGCATCCAGTTGATTGTCAATCTCCTGCAACAGCTCCAGATAGGCTGCCCTGAAGTCATCGCGTTTGTAGAGTACGCTGCCGTACGATTCAATGAAGATGAGATAGATATCCGGTTTGTGGCTCAACGGATAATTTGTGTAGTCGTAGGCGCTGCGGATGAGCGTGTCGTCGAAAGCAACGACATCTCGATAGACGGCTCGCGACGCGCTGATATTCTCCGCGAGCTTGAGGGAGAGGCTGCTGACCACCATTCTGGGATCTGCCGCGGCCTCCTGTTGATAGCCGACACCCGCAAGCGCCCAAGCAACAACACAGCCAACACCCATTTGGACGGGGTCGCCATGCCTTCAGCAACTTGCGGTGAAAATAGAATCCAGGCGGCGATGGATACCCCGGCCACTGCAAGCGCGGCGACCATTGCCATTCCCACATAGGTCAGCGTCGAGATGCCCAGATGTTCCAACAAGAAGTGGAGACCGTCGGCAATCAAGAAGTAGTGTACGTAGAAGACCGGCTCCACCTGATACAACGTGACCAGGAGCGCTTCGTAGAGATAGTAAAGGAGCGAGACCAGCGTGACAGCAACCATCCAGGGGCGCACGAACCATACGCGCACCCGCGCCACGAAGACCCACAGGCTGACCAACAGCACAAACTCCGCGCTTAGCCGGAAGAAATCCAGATTGTCCCTCCAGACCAGAAGTTGATGCAGCACCTGGCCGCGCTCGGCGTCAAGGCCGGTCAGGGGCCATAACGTGGAACTGTCTGTGTTGAGCGCATAGAATGGCACGAAGAAGAGGCCGTTGAGCAGCACAAAACAGAGCCAGAAGGCGAGATTCGGATAGCGTTTGAGGGCGAGATGGTCGCGAATCTTGTTCAAGGTACGGAAGCTCGCAGAGGTCAATAAGAACGCTACACCGTCCAGCAGCGCGCCGACCGCTTATCGATTCACGGCGACGGACCGCGGCTGTGTCAAAGCGCCCTGATGGTGTCCAGCGATGTGGAAAATGAAAACGACCTGGAAAGACCAGGTCGTCTTCATTGTGGAGATGGCGGGAATCGAACCCGCGTCCGAAACATTTGTCCAGTAACGTCTACAGGCATAGTCGCACATTTGGGTTTCGCTGGGCGGACTCCGTGCGACGGGATTCACATGCCCAGCTAGCCGATTCTACTTAGGTGACGCTATCGGCGTCCTATCACCGCAGCCCGCCAGTATATGACGGCATCCGTCCGACCTGGGTGCTCCATCGGAACGGGCCGAGACTCCGAAGAGTCTAGTCCTTCACTTAGGCGGCGACTGCTGCCGGAGCGGCGTTCGCGAAACCGAAGTTGAAGAGTTTGCCTGTGTTGGCATTTATAGGTGTTGCGCCTTTTTAACGTAGTCGACGCTCTACGGCCCGCAGTCAAAGAACGTCCTGCCCCGTCGAAGCCGTTCATCCCCATGACGTACATACAGCATTCTAGCACAAATAGCCCTTCTCGTAAAGAAATCGCGGCGAATGATTTTGTGCAGACAGTGTTCGCAAGGTCAATCCAGCGGCGACTGGGGCTACCAGCTTGCAGCCGCAAAGAAACGACCCAAAAAACTGCTTGGATGGGTTGCCAACAGTTCGGTGTGACCGAAACCGGCAGCAGTGGCCACGGCGACCCATGTGGCAAAGGAGAGGGGATAGGGCACCCAATAGTTGCCTCGGTCCGTGTCGTACTCGACCACGAGGAGGCGACCGTTCGGTTTCAGATATTCGCGCAGTTGTTGCAACGTGGACTGCTTCTCGGCCAGGAAGTGCAACGAATTCGCCATCACGATGCCATCTAGCCGCGGCAGATCCAGCCGCTTCGTAAAGTCCATGTTCCATGTGCAACAACTGATTGCGGGATAGCGCCGCGCCATATCGGAAGTCAACCGATTCAGCGCCTTGCGGTCCTTGTCGACTGCGTGGATGACGCTGCCGGGTCCGACCAACTCGGCCAGGGCAAGGGTGAAAGCGCCGCTGCCGGCGCCCAAATCGGCCCAAATGCCTGCCTCGCCAGAAACACCGCGACGCAGTAAATTTACATGATCTTTGTGGTCCAAGGCGTGTAATCCAATAGAAAAGGGCCGTGGCATGATGACAGCGCAGCCTACTTCATGCCGGGTTGATGGGCAAATGGGAGGGGCCAGGATATCCCCAGACGTTGTGACGTCATGCCCGGTTGTGCTAGAATTTGCCTCTTACCAGGAAAGATGTCCACCTGTCGGCGCATGATGAAGGTTGCTGCCTGGCTTGACACAAAGCATGGGCAACCCAAAGCGGAATCGTGGCGCAATCCCCCATCTATAACCGACAGCATCAAAGGCAACGGAGTGACCTATTGAGTGTAGAAAAGTATGATGTGATCGTGATCGGCAGCGGTCCGGGCGGCGAAGGCGCGACCATGAAGTCGGCCAAGGAAGGCTTGCATGTCGCGGTGATCGACGACTTTGCAGAGCCGGGCGGCAACTGCACCCATCGAGGCACCATTCCCAGCAAGGCGCTGCGCCACGCGATCCAACAGATCGCGCTCAATGGCAGCCTGCGCGATGTCAGCTACCAGGATCTGCTGGCCGCGGCCGCGCCGGTGATCCAGCGTCAGATCGAGTTGCGAAGCGGATTTTACGAACGGAATTGGGTGGAGTTGATCCACGGTCGTGCGCGATTTGTGGACAAGAACACCGTCGAGGTTACGACGTCGCTGGGTCTGCTGCAACGTTACAGAGCAGATGGGTTGTCGTCGCCACGGGGCGCGACCCTACCATCCTCCCGACGTCGATTTTTCGCACCCGCGCATCTTGGACAGCGACAGCATTCTCGACCTACCCTTTCACCCCCGCTCGGTGACGATCTACGGCGCGGGTGTGGTCGGCTGTGAATATGCGTCGATCCTGCGCGGGTTGCGCATCAAGGTCAATTTGATCAACACGCGCGACCACCTGCTCACTTTTCTGGACGACGAGATTATCGATGCTTTGGCCTATCATTTGCGTGAGCAGGGCGTCCTCATCCGCCACGGCGAGGAGTATGAGAAAGTTGAGGTCGATGACAAAGGTGTCACGCTCTTCCTCAAATCGAACAAAGTAATCCGCAGCGATGTGTTGTTGTGGGCCAACGGCCGCACAGGCAACTCGGACAATATGGGGCTGGAAGCGCTTGGCATTGAGCGCGACAGTCGGGGCAGCATCATCGTCAACGAAGAGTACCAGTCCGCCCAGCCACATATCTATGCGGTGGCGACGTGGTCGGTTTTCCGAGCCTGGCCAGCGCCGCCTATGATCAAGGCCGTTTTGCCGCGAACCACCTTATCACCGGCAAGAGCGAAATTCATCTCGCCGCGCAGATTCCCACCGGCATCTACACGATCCCTGAAATCTCATCCATTGGGCTGACCGAGCGGGAGCTGACCGCGGCCAAGGCGCCCTATGAAGTGGGCCATTCCTTCTTTCGTAATCTGGCCCGCGCCCAG